>NZ_CAUVXG010000001.1:88242-121660 GCF_963555885.1 Protofrankia sp. Cr2 | reverse complement strand
CCGCGAGCACGGATTCGTCCAGCCCGAGAGCGGCGTGGATGGCCGTGGCGTTGGTCTTGTCCAGATAGCCCGGCGCCGTCGTGGCGAAGTAGACCTGCCGAGGCCCGGACGCGGCCGCACGACCCCGCAGGGCGATCCGCGCCGCTTCCACACCCAGGGATGTGGTGTCCTCATCGAAGGAGGCCACCGTGCGCACGCCGGAACCACCACGGCCGCCGAGCGCGGCGGCCACGGCCTTGCGCTGGAGCCGGTGGTAGGGCAGATAGGCACCGTAGGCAAGTAGACCCGACATCGTTCTCCCGACGCAGTGTGGCGGAGCTGACCGCTCTGTCGTGACGGACGTGGGCGGAGCCCGGCACTTCCGCGTGACGGCAGAGGACATGTAACAAGTTAGATGCTTGCACGATTTGTGGTGCCGGGCAACCAGTCACGGAGCCGGCCTGCAGTCTCAGGAGGCAATCCGAAAGCCCGATCATGACATCCAAAATAGTTATATGATATGACGCCAATACGGGACCACGGATGCACCGACCGGGACCCGCCAGCGATGTAGAGAGGAGCGCGGCGCATGACCGAGGCACTTGAGGGCAAGGTCGCGATCGTGACCGGCGCCGCCCGCGGGATCGGAGCCGCCATCGCGGCCGCGCTGGCACAGGCGGGCGCCGCCGTGGCTGTGGCCGACCGCGACGGCGACGGCGCCGCTGTGACCGCGGACAAACTGGCCGGCCGCGCCCTCGGCGTCACCGTGGACGTGACCGACAACGCAAGCGTGCTCGCCGGTGTCGAGCGGGTGCGGGCGGAGCTCGGCGAGGTCGACATCCTCGTGAACAATGCCGGGGTCGACGTGATCGGCCCGTTCGTCGACAGCGACGAGGCAACCTGGCTGCGCCTGGTGGATGTCAACCTGCTCGGCACGATCCGCGCCAGCCGTGCGGTCCTTGACAGCATGCTGGCACGTGGGTCGGGCCGCATCATCAACATCGCCTCGGACGCGGGACGGGTCGGATCGTCCGGCGAGGTGGTCTACTCGGCCACCAAGGGTGGGGTCATCGCGTTCGCCAAGGCACTCGCCCGGGAGACCGCGGCCGGCGGGATCACCGTCAACGCCGTCTGCCCCGGCCCGACCGACACCGCCCTGCTCGACCAGGTCGCGGACGTCAGCCAGCGCCTCTACGACTCGCTCGCGCGGGCCGTCCCGATGAAGCGGATCGGACAGCCGACCGACATCGCCCCGGCCGTGGTCTTCCTCGCTTCCCCCGCGGCGGGCTACATCACCGGGCAGACACTGTCGGTAAGTGGCGGACTGACGATGGCATGAGCAACGGGATGGCATGATCAACGGCGCCGGGTCCTCCGATTCGGCGCCGCCCCATCCGAGGTCACCCCGTCCGACCGCATACCATCCTGTTACTCAGAGCACATCTTGCCGAATTAGCTTACTAATTATACCCTCGTTGAGAATATTGTCTGTAGCCGGGAGCTGCCGTGAACTTCGCCTTCAGCGAGGAGCAGGAAGAGCTACGCCGCGCCGTACACGACTTCCTGGAGGATCTTTCTCCGGAGTCCGAAGTTCGGCGCCTCATGGAGACCACTGAGGGTTACGATGCGAACGTCTGGGCGAAACTGGCCGGCGAACTCGGCCTGACGGGTCTCGCGATCCCCGAAGAGTACGGGGGTGCCGGCTACGGGTTCGTCGAGGTGGGCATCGTCCTGGAGGAAGCCGGCCGCGCACTGCTGTGCGCGCCCTACTTCTCCACGGTCGTCCTCGCGGTGACGGCGCTGGTCGCAAGTGGCGACGACGCGGCTCAGAAGGACTACCTGCCGGGCATCGCCGGCGGCGACACCCGAGCGACGCTCGCGTTCACCGAAGAGTCCGGCCGATGGGACACCGACGGGATCACACTCCCCGCGACCCGGCACGGCAACGAGTGGCGGCTGAATGGGTCCAAGACCTATGTGCTTGACGGCCACACCGCCGACCTCGTCGTGGTGGCGGCCCGGACCGCAGCCGGAGTCAGCCTCTTCGCCATCCCCGGCGACGCGCCCGGCCTCACCCGCACCCTGCTGCCGACCATGGACCTCACCCGCAAGCAGGCCCGGCTCGACTTCGACGAAACCCCCGCCCGGTTGATCGGCGTCGACGGCGAGGGCGAGGGCGTTCTCCTGCGGGTTCTCGACACCGCGGCCATCGGCCTGGCCGCCGAGCAGGTCGGCGGTGCCCAGAAGGTGCTGGAGATGGCCGTCGAGTACGCCAAGATTCGGGTACAGTTCGGTCGGCCCATCGGCTCATTCCAAGCGATCAAGCACAAATGCGCGGACATGCTGCTGGACGTGGAGTCGGCCAAGTCCGCCGCGTACTACGGCATGTGGGCGGCCGCTGAGGGTAACGACGAACTCCCGGTCGTGGCCAGCGTGGCCAAGTCCTACTGCTCGGATGCGTTTTTCCACTGCGCCGCCGAGAACATCCAGGTGCACGGTGGGATCGGCTTCACCTGGGAACATCCAGCCCATCTCTACTTCAAGCGGGCCAAGACCTCGCAGCTCCTGCTCGGTGACCCCGCCTACCATCGCGAACAGCTCGCCCAGCGGATAGGCATTTAGGGCGCCCGGCAATAGGGGACGCGGCGGCGCGGGGCTGGGCTGGCCGGCCCACGCCGGAAACGACTACCGTCGCGCACGCCGGAGGCGTGCGCGAACCGGAACAGCCCCATCGCCTGGAGAAACAGGCCAAGGGGCGATCCGATAGATTATTATCTAAGCGACCGCGCAGGGGACACCTCTACTCACCCGCCTCCGGCGCCCAACGCCGAGTCACCACTCCCGTTCTGCGGCGGTGCCAACGAGCAGGAGGATTCCGTGGCGACCGAAGACCGTGTCCGCGTACCCAAAGCCGGCGAAATCGTCGCCAGCCATCTCCGCCGGCAGATCATCCTCGGAAAACTCGGCGAGGGAACGGCGCTTCCGTCTGAAGCGGTCCTCATGGAACGCTTCGGAGTCTCCCGCCCAACCCTACGAGAAGGGTTCCGGGTCCTGGAGTCGGAGGGGCTGATCAGTGTTCGAAGGGGTGCGCGCGGCGGAGCTCGTGTGCACCTCCCGTCCGGGGACACCGCCGCCCGGTACGCGGGCGCGATCCTCCAGTACCGGGGCACCACCCTCGCCGACGTCTACGAGGCCCGGGCTCTGCTGGAATCCCGTGCCGCCGGCATGTGCGCCGAGCGGCACGACGACGGTGACCTCGCCCGACTCAACGAGGTGCTGGCCAGGTGCCAGGAGGCCCTCGACGACCATGAGCGGTTCCTGTTCATCGACGCGGAGTTCCACCTCCTCGTCGTCGAACTGACCGGCAACCGGACGCTGCGACTCCTGGTCGGAATGCTGTACCGGATCGTCGAGTCCGCCACCGTGTCCTCCCACCTGGCTCGTGTCAGCGCCCCCGACCAGCAGCGGACGCTCGTGGGCAGGGCACATCGCGCCAACATCAAGATCGTCACGCTCATCCGCAACCGGCAGACCGAAGAGGCGGAGGCCTTCTGGCGCCGGCACCTCACCGCGATCGGCAAACTCCTACTGGAGGACACCGACAAGCAGACCGTCCTCGACTTGCTCAGCTAATTCCTGCGAGCGGCGTGCTCATGAGACGACGTCCACGATCATGGTCATGACTTGGCTTTGAAGCTCTCGACGTTGTGGCGCAACTCGTCGGTGGTGAACGACTCGCCCTCCGCGGCCAGGGAGAAGTCCAGGACCAGCCGGGCGGCCTGCGCCAGATGCAGATTGATCGCCCGCTTGGTGTCCTGGACGGCCTGCGGGGGCAGCGCGGCGATCTTGTGCGCGACCCGGCGGGCCTCGTCCATCAGCTCGGCGGCCGGGACCACCCGGTTGGCCAGACCCAGGGCGACAGCCTGGTCCGCGGGGATGCGGTCACCGGTGAGCAGGTATTCCTTGGCCCGCAGGATACTGGTGGCCAGTGGCCAGAACGCCGCGCCACCATCGCCGGCGACCAGACCCACCTGCACGTGTGGATCCGCCAGGAACGCGGTGTCGGCGATCAGGACGATGTCGCTCATGACGGCGATCGTCGCCCCGAGGCCGACGGCGGGGCCGTTGACCGCAGCCACCACCGGCAGGTGGAAGCGCACCACCTCGTCGGAGAGCCGCCGCGCCTCGCGCATGCTGTGCCGGCGGTGTTCGGGATCGGCGATCTGCTGGGCCATCCCCGGGATGTCGCCGCCTGCGCTGAAGGCGCGACCCGCCCCGGTGAGCACCACCGCGCGTGCGTCCCGGTCGCTCGCGATGCGCGCCCAGACGTCGGCGATGGCTTCGTGCAGCCCGCCGGCGAACGCGTTCAACGCCGCTGGACGGTTCATCGTGACGACGCGCACCGGGCCGTCGGACTCGACGAGGAGGACATCCCCGAAGTCGTAGTTCGCCATGTTCAGTGGCTGCCTCTCCTGGACAGGGTCATCGGTGACCGTCATCAGTCAGTGACTACCATCAGTAGTCACTGACTGTCAGTAGCTGCGTAGGCCCATGCTGCGCGCGATCGCGTTGCGCTGGATCTGGCTGGTGCCGCCGGAGATCGGTGCGACGATGGACTCACGCCAACGGAAGCTCATCACGCTCTCGGTGGCGAAGCCGTGACCGCCGAGGATCTGCATGCCCCACCGAGCCGCCGCGACATAGGTCTCGGAGCCCTTGAGCTTGGCCATCGAGCCCTCACGGGAACACGGCCGGCCCTGCGCATGCAGCCATGCGGCCCGGTACGACAGCAGCCGAGCGGAGTCGATCTCGACCTGGAGGTCGGCCATCGCATGCGAGAGCGACTGGAAGTTGCCGATCGGACGGTCGAACTGCTGGCGCTGCTTGGAGTATTCCAGCGCCTCGTCGAGCGTGGCCTGAGCCACCCCGACATATGCGCCGCTCATGAGCACACGCTCGAGGTCGAGCCCGGAGAGCATGACCTTCCAACCGCCGTGCAGCGGACCCACCAGGTTCTCCCGGGGCACGATCACGTCGTGCAGGAACACCTCGTTGGTGCCGAGGATGTGCCGTGCCAACGTCGGCGTCCGGCGGATCTCCACACCTGCGGTGGCGGGATCGACCAGCACCAGGGACAGCCCCTCGTGCTTGGGCGCGGACGGGTTGGTGCGCACGTACATCGCGATGGTCGTACCGGGCAGGCCCGCTCCGGTGCACCATGCCTTCTGCCCGTTGAGGACGAAGTGGTCACCATGGTCGACCGCGGTGGTGCGCAGCGCCGCGACGTCGGAGCCGGCGTCCGGTTCGCTCATGGCGATGGCGAAGCGCTCGGTGCCATCCAACATGCCCGGCAGGTAACGGTCACGCTGCGCCGGGGTACCCCACTTCAGCAGGGTGAGCCCGGGGATGAAGGTACCCGAATAGCACATCGCGATGTCGAGGCTGGCACGCCCGAGCTCCTCGGCGAGCAGGACGAGTTCGAGCGCGGTGCCACCACCCCCACCGCTTTCCTCCGGTAGCGGGAGGCCGAACCACCCGAGGTCCGCCATGCCCCGGAAGAGCTCCTTGGGCAGGACACCCTGTTCGTCCCATTCCTTGGCCATCCGCGGTGGGCAGGTACGCGAGACGAAGTCCCGCGCGGTCTGCGCCAGCATGCGCTGCTCGTCCGTGAGGTCAAAGTCCACGACAGCACCTCTCCCATCAGCTAAATCAGTTAACCATAGCGGGACTGGATCTGCACAGACCTCCGGCCGCCCGGCCCGTGAGTTGCGATAGCCTCGCCTATCAGCTAACTTTTTGTACGATTTTGCATCACAAGTCAGCCGGAGGCGCCCGCTTGGGCGCGAGTAGGCGAGGTAGCCGATGGACGTTGCCGTCACCGCACAGGACAGGCAGTTTCAGGAGGAGGCGCGGTCGTGGCTCGCTGATCATCTCATCGGTGACTTCCGGACCATCCTGGGCGTCGGCGGCCCGGCGGACGACACCGCCTGGGAGATGCGTCTGGAGTGGGAGAAACTCCTCGCCAAGGACAAGTGGCTGAACATCAGCTGGCCGGTCGAGTACGGCGGCCGCGGTGGGACCCTGGCCCAGGAGATCATCTTTCAGGTCGAGCACGCCCGGGCACAGGCGCCGTACTGGGTCGGCGTGCACGGACGGGACCTGTTCGGGCCGACCCTGCTGGCGTTCGGTACCGCCGAACAGAAGGCCCGGTTCCTGCCGAAGATCACCGGGGTGGAGGAGTTCTGGGGACAGGGCTTCAGCGAGCCCGACGCCGGCAGCGACCTGGCCGGTCTGCGTACCAGGGCCGAGCTCGACGGCGACGAATGGGTCGTCAACGGCCAGAAGACGTGGACGACCTTCGGCGGTTACGCCGACTGGCTGTACGTCCTGTGCCGTACCGACCCGGACGCGCCCAAGCACCGGGGAATCTCCATGATTCTCGTGCCGCGGCACCAACCCGGCGTCGAGGTACGGCCGATCCGGAACATGGCCGGTGGGACCGAGTTCGCGGAAGTCTTCTTCAGTAACGCCCGCACCAGCAAGGACCTTGTCGTGGGTGAGGTGAACGGCGGCTGGCGCGTGGTCATGGGCACCCTCGGCAACGAGCGCGGCGGCACCACCGTGCTGCCGTTCCAGGCCGGGTTCGAGCGCGAAATGCGGGCGCTGATCGACCTCGTACGAACCCGGCCGACCGACCCCGTGCTGCGGGACCGCATCGCTTCGGCCTATGTCGGGCTACGGGTCATGCAGGCGATGAACATCCGCGCCATCTCCCGTGCCGTCGCGAACGCCCACCCCGGACCCGAGTCGTCGATCTCCAAGCTGTTCTGGTCCACCTGGCACCGCAACTTCGGCGAACTGCTGATGGACGCGACGGGCGCCGGTTCGATGCTCGTCGAGGAGGACTACCGGCTCAGCCTGTTCCAGGCGAGCTTCCTGAACTCCCGGGCAGAGACGATCTACGGCGGCGCCGTCGAGATCCAGCGCAACATCCTGGGTGAACAGGTCCTGGGCCTGCCCAAAGAACCGCGCTGACCGGCCGGCCGTCCCCAGCCATGATCCACCACCGGCCCACCACAGCGTCGGCCTGACGATGTGAATCCGGTGCTGTCATAACAGCACCGGATTCACATCGTTCCCATCATCAGTCCGTTCCCATCATCAGTCCCGGGCGCCCTAACCGAGGACGTCGTCGGCTGCCAGGCGGCCGCCGGGTATGGGAGCACCGGTCAGCGCACCGGGGTCGAAGTCGTCGGCCAGCGGGGCGAAGCGCGGCGGTCGCCGCTCGATGAAGCTTCGCATGCCCTCCACGAAGTCGGCCGCCCCGTTGGTCGCCACCATCACCTGCAACGACCTGCGCAGCGCCTCGTCCAGGCCGACCTCGAGGTCGCCGTAGACCTGATGCCGAATAGCTGCCAGGGCGGTCGGCGCACAGTTGCGGGCCAGGTCGGCCGCGTAGGCTTGGGCCTGCGCGAGCACATCGTCACGCTCGACCACACGGCTGACCAGCCCCAACCGGTGGGCTTCGTCCGCGTCGAACGTCCGGGCCGACAGCAGGAGGTCAAGGGCGTTCTCGAGCCCGACGTACCGCGGCAGGACCCAGCTCAGGCCGTACTCGGCCGCGAGCCCACGACGGGCGAAGGCGGTGGAGAACTTCGCGCCTCGGGCGGCGAACCGGACGTCGCACATGAGCGCCTGGACGAGCCCGATGCCGGCGCACCCACCGTTGATGGCGGCGATCAACGGCTTGCGCAGGGTCCGCGGCCGGTACTGCGGCGGCCGTCCCGACAGATCGAGTCCCTTGCCGGCCTTCTCGTTGAGACGGCTCGCGTCCATTCCGGGACAGAAGGCGGTACCCGCGCCGGTCAGGACGACCGCACGGACGTCCGTATCCCGGTCCACCCGGTCCAGCGTCCCGAAGTAGGCCGCCTCCAGGTCCGGTGACCAGCCGTTCTTCCGGTCCGGACGATTGAACGTCACAGTCGCGACACCATCACCGTCGGTCGTACACAGGACCAGATCGTCCGACACCGCGTTTCCCTTCGAAGTGGACATTCAGCTACCGGGAGCCGAACTCTCAGTCCTTCGCCGCGACCCCGGGCAGGGTCGGAGGCAGACCCGGGTCGTGGTTGGCGAACAGTCGCGGACCCTCGGTCACGAGTTCTTCGGTCGTCCAGGCCCGTTCGCCCGCGTCAATGGTGGCGGCGACCTCCCAACCGCGGAAGACCGAGACGACCGAGCCGTAGACGTGGAAGATCTGGCCGGTGATGTCGGCCGCGGCCGGGCTCGCCAGCCATCCGACCAGCGGGCTGACGTGCTCGGGTGCCCGATTGTCGAACGTGCCCTCCTCCACCCGCCCGTAGTCGGCGAAGGTCTGGGTCGTCATGCGGGTACGCGCCCGGGGCGCGATCGCGTTGGACGTCACCCCGATCCGGGCCAGCTCCCGGGCCATCACGACGGTGAGCGCGCTGATCCCGGCCTTCGCAGCCGCGTAGTTGGCCTGGCCGAAGTTGCCGACCAGCCCGGACTCACTGGTGGTGTTGATGATCCGGCCGTAGACCTCCTCGCCCGCCTTCGCGCGGGCCCGCCAGTAACGGGCCGCGAACCGAGCCGGCGCGAAATGGCCCTTGAGATGCACCTCGATGACGGAGTCCCAGTCGTCCTCGTCGAGGTTGAAGAACATCTTGTCGCGGACGAAGCCGGCGTTGTTGACCAGGACGTCCAGCCCGCCGAATGTGTCCACGGCCTGCTGAACAAGCCCGTCTGCACCCTTCCAGTCCGCGACACTGTCGAAGTTCGCAACAGCTTCGCCACCCGCAGCGACGATCTCATCCACGACCTGCTGGGCGGGCCGCCCCTCGTCCTTGCCGGCACCGTCCCAGGCCACGCCCGGGTCGTTGATCACGATCCGGGCCCCCTGGCTCGCGAGCAGCAGCGCGTGTGCGCGGCCAAGACCACGGCCCGCCCCGGTCACGATGGCCACCCTGCCGTCCAGAATGCTCATTTCTCTCCCTGATCGGTTACCCGGTAGTCACTTGTGCCGACGGTCCGGCGATGACCGCTGCGCCGACGACCGCTGCGCCGACGCCTACTCAGCTACGGACGGCGTCGAGGACCTCCGGCCAGATGGCCGGGTCGCTCTCGTAGGTCGCATAGAAGGTGATACGGGTGGCGACATCGCCGTACCGCTCCCGCAGACCCTTACCGACCTCCGCGGGTGAACCGACGACGGAGAACGTCCGCAGGATCTCGTCGTCGATCAGGTCGCCCATCTCCGACCAGCGATTCTGCTTGCTCATGCGGGTCAGCTCGGTCTGCAGGTCACCCCAGCCGTGCAGTTCGAGGACCCCGCGGTAGGCCGGTGTGGAGGCGTAGAAGGCGATCTGCTTCTTGGTGCCGGCGATGGCGGTCGCCAGCTCCGCCTCATTACGGCCCACCGTCGCGAACGCCGGGCCGGCCAGGACGAAGTCCGACAACGTCCGGCCGATCTTCGCCCGGCCCCGCTCCAGCGCCGGAAGGGTGACCTCACGCAGGTAGCGCGGCGTCGAGAACGCATGGAAGAACATGCCGTCAGCCACTTCGGCGGCCGCCTCGGTCATCAGCTCGCCGACGGCCGCGAGGTACACCGGTGGCGGGCCCCACTCGTGCGCCTCGGGAGAGAAGAACGGCGTCATGAGGGTGTGGGTGTAGAACTCGCCCTCGAACGACAGCGGTGTCCCGTTCTGCCAGGTGTCCCAGATGGCGCGCATGGCGAGCACGAACTCACGCATCCGGGCAGCCGGCCGCGACCACGGCATGGAGAAGCGTCGCTCGATATGCGGCTTGACCTGGGAGCCCAGCCCGAGGACGAATCGCCCCCGGGAGTAGCGGGCAAGATCAAAACCTACATTCGCCAGCGTCATCGGCGTCCGGGCGAAGGCGATCGCGATGGAGGTCCCGACTGTCAGATCCGCGGTGGCGTCACCCGCCCGCAGCGACAGCAGAAACGGATCGTGCCGCGTCTCGCCCACCCACAGGCCGTCGTACCCCGCGGCCTCGGCTTCTCGCGCGTTGCGGTGGACATCGTCGATATCCTTCGCAAGGGTCGTATCGATCTTCACAGAGCCTCCCCGGCCGGCCGACAGGCGGCGCGCCGCAGGCGGACGCCCCCAAGGACATGAAGATGCCTCATCTGTATTGTCTACCTCATTTGTACGCGAGGCGAGGCGAGCAGACCTTCACCACCTGCCCGTCGTCCGGACGAAGGAGACCAGCATGCAGGTAGGCATCTACTTCGATCTCCGCAACCCACCGGACCGCCGGCAGGACCCGACCCGCCTCTACGGGTTCACCTTGGAGATGTGCCAGGAGGCGGAACGGCTGGGCGCGGATTCGGTCTGGGTGACTGAACACCACCTGTTCGATGACGACTACCTTCCGCAACCGCTTACCTTCGCGGCAGCCATCGCGGCCTGCACGAGCCGGGTACGCATCGGGACCGGCATCATGATCGCCCCGCTGCACGCGGCGGTCGAGATCGCCGAGCAGGCCGCGGTGGTGGACATCATCAGCGGCGGCCGACTCGACCTCGGCCTCGGCGCCGGCTACCGGATACCCGAGTTCGAGCTGTTCGGCGCCGACCCGACGAAACGGTACGGCACCACCGACGGGCGGGTCCGTGAGCTGCGGCGGATCTGGGCCGAAGGTCGAGTGACCCCGCGTCCCGTCCAGGACCGGCTGCCCATCTGGCTCGGCTACCTGGGACCCAAGGGCGCCCGGCGGGCCGGTCTGCTCGGTGAGAACCTGCTGTCGGCCTTCGGCGGGATCGCCGAGCCGTACCGGGAAGGGCTCGCGGAGGCCGGGCACGCCCCCGAGATCGCCCGGATGGGCGGCGGCATCCAGGGCTGGGTCAGCAACGACCCGGAACGCGACTGGCCGGTCGTGAGCAGGTATCTCGCCTACCAGCTCGACTCCTACCGCCGGCACATGGTGGAGGGAACCGACACCCCGACGCCACGGCCGGTCGATCCCGACCGCATCCGGGCTCGCGAAGCATCCAGGAGCCCGCTCGACTACTTCCACTACGGCACGCCCGAGGATGTCGCGAGCAGCATCCGGGCCTTCGTCGGCGACGCGCCGGTTGACACCGTGTACCTGTGGGCCTCCCTCGGCGGCATGCCGGAGGATCTCGTCGCCGAACACGTCAACGTGGTGTGCACCCGTCTCGCGCCGCTACTGCGCGCGGTGGATGCCCCTACGCCGCCACCGGCCGGGTAGCGGCCACCCTGAGGACGGATCCCCCACGGAAACGCTGGATTTTCGGGGAAACCCTTTCTTCCACCGATGCGACAATCGGTTCCGTCCTCAACCGAGCACGTCAAGCACGCTGGCCTCATCGAAATGCTCCAGGACGACCTGATTGGTCTCGACCAGATGGCGCCGCCAGAAAACCTCCGCCCCGGTGGCGTCACCGGCCGCAATGAGATCGACCAGTCGCCGATGCGCACGCAGGGCGAGCTCGTCCTCATGGAACTCCGCCCCACTACCGGACGGCAGCGTAGCCCGATGTGCCATCGTCACGCCGGTGATCAGATGACGCAACATTCTCGTCAGGACCGCCAGGGTATGGTTACCGGCCAGCTCCACCATTGTCTCGTGGAAGTCGGTGTGCGCCGGAATCAGACTCTCCGGACCAGCCAGGCGCTGTTCGTCGGAATCGAGATGCGCCGTGAGCGCCTCGATATCCCGCCGGCGCCGCCGCGCCGCCAACAGCCGGGCCGCCGGTGGTTCGATCACCGAACGGGCTTCCAGCACGTCGGCGACGGTCACATTGTCGTGTTGGAGGACCAGCCCCACAAAATGCGCCGCCACATCACCATTTGGAACATGCACCCGCGCCCCGCCGTGCGCACCGCGGCGCACGCCGATCAGACCCTCGGACTCCAACACCCGGAACGCCTCGCGCAGCGTCGGCCGCGAAACATCGAACCGCGCCATCAGGGACGCCTCGTTGGGGAGGCCGTCACCTTCTCGAAGATCGCCACGGATAATCTGTCGACGCAGGGCGGCCGCCACCAGCTCGGCGGTCTTGGGCACCCGAACGTGACCAGTCGCGTCGATGTCGGCGGGTCGTCTGTTCATCGATCCATCGTATAGTTCATTCAGCCATCACCGAAGCATCTTGGGCATAGCCGTCGCGCCGGCACCCCGGGTCGCAGCCGGTGTGACCCGCGGGCTGCCCCGGCCCGGGGCAGGCCGTACCACCGCCCGCCGGCGCAGGCTTCGTGTAGACAAACATGGCGAAGTGCGGTGCAGACACCATAGTCTCCTCATCCGCACCCACTGCCCTGCGCCAGCTGCCCTCCTACGTCCGCCGCCGCCTCCCTCGGTCCGCATCCCTCGGTCCGCCTCCCGATGTCCGATGTTCGAGGTCAAGGGGCGAAACCGGGCGTGGACCGTCCCTTATGCACAGTCCGGCTGACACACAGCGCCGCGGCGGGAGCACCGACCCGCCAGTTCTTCCTCAGGAGCATGAAGTGACCCATATCGATACAGCCATCCTTCTGATTCGTCTCTGCGTGGGGCTCACCCTGGTCGCCCACGGGTGGAACCACCTGTTCGGCGGTGGCCGGATAGCGGGCGCGGCGGGCTGGTACGGGTCCATGGGCCTGCGCCCGCCGCTCGTGCAGGCCTGGATGTCGGTGCTGTTCGAGTTCGCGGCGGGCATCGGCCTCGCTGCCGGCTTCCTCACGCCGCTGGCCGCGTCGGCCGCGGTCGGCCTCATGGCGGTCGCGGGCATCGTCGCACACCGGCGGAACGGGTTCTTCGTGTTCCGCGAGGGCTACGAGTACGTTCTGATGATCGCTGTGATCGCGATCGGGATCGCCACCGCCGGCCCGGGCAAGGCCTCGCTCGACCACGCGATCGGCCTGGGCGGAGCCGGCTGGGCCGGCTTCGCGATCTCCACCGGTGTCGGTCTCGCGGGGGCTGCCGCGCTCCTGGTGACCAGCTGGCGGCCACAGCCCGTCAAACCATAAGAGCAGGCTATTGTTACCTCGCGCGGCGGACACCGAGGATCTCACCGCGCGTGGAATTCCGCAGGTTGTCGACGAAAAATTTCCCAGGTGGCGGTAAGTACGGATGAGAAGACCGCGGTTGTCCGGCGCCCGAAGAAACCGCGCGCCGGAGCTCCTCCTCGGCGCCCTGTTCGGATGGATTCTGCTGTGGGCCCTGACAAATCCGCTGGGAACCGCTCCGGACGAGCCAAGCCATTACGCGAAGGTCGTGGCGGCGGGACACGGACACATACTCGGTGCCGCCGTCCCGTTCGCGGAAATACAGGCGTTGCGGGCATTCAACGAGGATTCTCTCCGCCAGGTCCGGAACGCCTACCGAAGCTTCCTGGTGCCAGCCGACCTCCGCGTCACGACGAATCCTCCGTGTACCGCGTTGCACCGGGATGCGTCGGCGACATGTCTGCGCCGGCCGGCGGTCGTTCCGAACGGTCGGATCAACAGCATTGTCGGGGCGTATCCACCCTGGCTGTACATACCCGAGGGAATACTCACCCGCGCCGGCTGGTCGGTTCAGTCCGGTTACATCCTTGCGCGCCTGGGTTCCGCCCTCATCTCGGTGGGGTTGCTCGGCGCCGGGCTGTGGCTTCTGCTGAGTGGGCAACCTCCGGACGGGACGCGGCCGGGGGAAAGACGGGCGGACCGGATACGCAACCAACGGCCTGTGCTGCTGGCAGGCTTCGCGGTCGCGGTCACCCCGATGGTGCTCTTCCTCAGTTCGCAGGCGGGTACCAGCGGCGCCGAGGTCACCGGGGCCATCGCGTCCATAGCGGCGGTGCTGCGCCTGTCCCGGGCCGAACAGCCCACGGCCCGAATGTGGTTGGTCGCCGGCGCGGTCCTGACCACCACCGCGCTGAGCCGTCCACTGGCTCCCCTGTGGGTGGCTTTCGCGATCACGATCGGGATCGGCCGTATCGGCGGACGCGCAGTGCTGGGGCGAGTACGCGCAGCCGGCCCGCCCGGCGCCGCGGCGGTGGCGGTCACCGTGACGGGGCTCGCCGCGACCGTGCTCTGGACGCAGAGCCTGTCGCTGCGGACCCCGGTCCTGTGGGGCCGCCTCGGCCACGGTCTCGCGGTCGCGGTCGACCTCGCCCCGGAATCCGCGCGCCAGGCCGTCGGGGTTTTCGGCTGGCAGTCGGTCCCCATCCCGAGCGCCGTGTACTGGCTGTGGGGGCTACTGGCCGCCGGGCTCTTCCTTGCCGCGTTCGCGGTCGGTGGGTGGCGCGATCGCGCGCTGCTTGCGGGCAGCCTCGCCATGGTCGTGGCCACCTACGAGCTGCTCGCCGCGGCCGTGTTCATCCAGAACGGCTTCGGCATGCAGGGCCGGTACATCCTGCCCGCCCTGGTGATGCTGCCTCTGCTGTCGGTGGAGGTGCTCGCCGGCCGACTGCCCGCGCGCCTGAGCGGGCAGTCGGCCGCGGTGGCAACCGGCGTCATCGCCATGACCGCGGTCAGCCAGTTCTTCGCATGGGCCGCCAACAGCCGTCGGTACGCGGTCGGCGTGGACGGACCGCTCTGGTTCGTATCGGGCTCGGCGTGGTCGCCGCCGGGCGGCTGGCTCGTATGGCTGGTCCTGGCCTGCCTGCCGGTCACGATGACCCTTGCCGCGGCCCGGTCATCCGCCGCTGTGCGGATCGGCCGGCCGTACAGTCCGGGCGCCCACCGCTACGCCGCGACCGACCCGGCGACCGACCCGGCGACCGACCCGGCGACCGAACCAGCGACCGACGAAACCGACGAGACCGACGAGACCGAGAACCGAACGACGCGGCCGACGCCATCGGGCAATCCAGGTGGCATGCTGCATTGGGACAACTCGGCGTAGGAAAGATCGCGGAGGGGGCGCCGTGGCTGCCGCTCCAGAGGCCAGCCGCATCGTGGCCAGCCGGTACCGGCTCATCGAACGGCTCGGCACCGGCGGAATGGGCACGGTCTGGCGTGCCTTTGACCAGGTGCTGCTGACCGAGGCGGCCCTCAAAGAGGTTGACCTCGGCGGCGATCTTGATCCGTTCGAGCGGGCCGACCGGGTTGAAAGGGCGTTGCGAGAGGCCCGGCACGCCGCGCGGCTGCGAGGCCATCCACACGTGGTGACCATCCTCGACGTGGTCGTCGAGGATGGCCTGCCATGGATCGTCATGGAGCTGGTGCCGTCGCAGTCGCTGTTCCAGTTGGTTCGCGATCACGGCCCGCTCCCCGTCGCCGAGGTGGCCCGGATCGGCGTCGCAATCGGCGACGCCCTGTCCGCCGCGCATGCGTTCGGCATTCTGCACCGCGACGTGAAGCCCTCGAACGTGCTGATCGGAACCGGCGGCCGGGTGGTTCTGACCGACTTCGGCATCGCGACCCGCGACAGCGACTCCGCACTCACCGTCACTGGAGTACTCGGAACCCCGTCATACATGTCGCCGGAGCGCTTGACCGGCGATCCGGCGACGCCCGAGGCAGACCTGTTCGGTCTCGGCGCGACCCTCTATTTCGCTGTGGAGGGGAAGCCGCCGTTCTACCGGGAGACCTTCGCCGCGATGGTGGCGGCGATCCTGTTCCAGCCCCCCTCGCCGACCTACCGGGCGGGCCCGCTGGCCGACGTCCTCGCCGGTCTGCTGGACAAGGATCCGCGTACCCGGCTGACGTCCCGCCAGACCCACGGACTCCTGATCGACATCGCGACGGCCCGGCCACCGATCAGCGCGCCGCCATCAGCTCGCGAACCCGCGCGTCCGAGCGGACACCCGCGGATCATCAGCCGGGACGACATCGGCCCGCACTACGCTTTCGACAGCGCACCCGAGATCGCGGCGACCGCCCGAGATTCCCGGGCCAGCCCAGCTGATCCAGCCGACCCACCCGTCGACCGGCCGGCCGATGACGGCGATGTACTTGCACCGCCGTCCAACCTGACCGCCACCCAGGAGGACGGCGCGGTGGTCCTGCGGTGGAGTCCGCCGGAGTCGTCCGGCCCGGTGTCCTTCCGCATCCTGCGGGTGGTGGCGGACCCGGCCGCACCGGGCGGGCGGTTCGAACGCAGTCTCGGCACGACCGGCTCGACCGAGCTGTCCGACGCGGGCGTCCCCCGCGGCATGACGATCTGGCACGAGGTGATGTCGGCGGCCGGCGGCCGACGCTCGGTACCGGCCCGCACCCCGCCACTGATGATCGCCCCGGACGTCATCGGGCTGCGCGCCCGGATGGACGGCGACGGCGTCGCCCTGTCCTGGGCCCTCGCAGCCGGATACGACGACGTGCTGGTCGAGCGGGCCTTTGACGAGTCGTCGTCGTTTCACGGCGCCACCCGTCGGGTTCGCGCCGCCGGTGGCGGCTATCTCGACCGTGACGTGCAGACCGGAGCCACCTACCGCTATCGGGTCCGGGTGTCCTACCCGGACTCGCTTGGCGCCCTGGCCCACACGGCGGGCGTGGACGTGGTCGTGAAGGTGATCGCCAGACCGCGTCCGGTGCTGGACCTTGAAGCGGACAGCGATGGCGCGATGACCACTCTACGGTGGACGACTGTCCCCGGCGCCCTGGTACGGATCTACGCCACCGATGCGGCCACGGACTTATCCGGGCGCCCGGTGAACCAGCCGCCCGACGGTGACCTCTGCGCGACTGATCCGCTCCCCGCGACGGGCCCGTTCGGCCCGGTGGACGAGGAGCTGCCCGCGGACTCGTTGGACGGACGTGAACACCTGGTCGGCGCAAGCCGGCGCGGACGTCTCACCGTGACTGCCGCCGCCAGGCCGGTCGTGTACACCCCGGTCAGTATCGCCGGGAACCGGGCGGTGCTCGGCCGTTCGACCCACCACCGACCCGTCGAAGGCATCCATGGGTTGCAGGCCGTCGACCGTGGCAACAAGATCGTCCTGACGTTTCAGATGCCACCTGGGATCACCGAAGCCCGTGTGCTGTGGCGCCATGACACGATGCCGACCGGGCCGGATGATCCAGCCGCCCAGAGCGCGAAGGTCACCAACACGAGTCTGGAGATCAGAGGCGGCTGGCACCTGGGCGCACCTGAGCCCGGGCTCACCTATCACTTCGCCGTGTATCCGCTGGTCCGGTCGGCGGACGGGGTCCGGGCGCTACCCACCGGCGCTCATGTAGTGGCCCGCGCCGGCTCCCGTTGACGACCCTGCTGTGGTCTGCCGTGGTCTGCTGTGGTCTGCCATGGCCCGAACAGAGCACCCCCTCCGTCAGCTCGACAGAAACGCTATCTGGCAGGCGACAAACGGATGCCTTCCCGCCATCAAGAATTTTAAAATGCCAATGAATGAGTTGCATTAGATAGCCAATTACCGATCGCCGAGTGATCGGCCACGGAAGCCGTGAATCCACATCGCGACCCGCCTTCCCCTGGCCCATCGTCCTCTCGGGTCCACCAGGACAAGACCGGGACACATGCCAGACCATTCCGGGGCTCCCTGAAACCTCCCGGAAACAGCCACACCGGGCTGTGATCGCGCAACCTTCAACCGACCGGCGCGCTCGGATCCACGCCTTTTCGATACTGGCCCACTGGCACCAATTCTCTCCGCAACGAGTTCCACGACCCGATCATGACCTCCTCGGGCGCACGGAAGGCGCCCGCCGAGCACCCATCGTTCACCAAACCGGGCTCGCCACATGTGCATCCGTTGTCTATGCCACCATGGACACCCGACCTGCCTCATGCGGAAGACAGAACCGCACAAACAGACGAGCAGTAGTATTGGTAAAACAGAGGGATGCCCAACAATAAATCACGGGATCATCTGCTGGCACCGATGATCCGACGACGACCATACGGTGACCTCAACCTGAGCGCACCCGAACCTGTTGGGTGTACCCCCGCCCAACCCGGACTAATCCCCCGGGTAGAGTCGTCTCGCCCACGGGGGGAGACCAGCGGGTCACGGTTTTCGCCCCACGCCGCGGCACGGCCGGGACACGAGGGCCACACACGAACGCTCGCCCCAACGAGGCGCCAAGGCACGGCGTCGGACGAGAGGACCGGATGCTCCAGAACTGGCCAATCCGCTCCAAGTTGGTCGCCATTCTCATCCTTCCGCTGCTGGCGCTGACGCTTTTCAGCGCCATCCAGGTGCGCACGAACCTCGAGAGTGTCAGCGCAAGCGATCGGATCCGGACCCTCGCGGGTTTCTCACTCAAGGTCAACGATCTCACTGACGCACTCCAGAAGGAACGCAACGCGGCGAGTACGTATGTAGGAAGCGGATTCCGCAACGGCATCGACGAGGTCCGGTCGACACGGACCCCCACCGACACGGCCGTGGAGACGTACCGCACTGACGTCGCGCGACTTCCCGACAGCGCGGTCAAAAATCTGAGACCCACGCTGGCAGCCACCCAAACCCAGCTGGACCAACTCCCCAGCCACCGGCAGTCGATCGACCAGCAGCAGATTGACCGTGACAAGAACGTCATCTTCTACACCAAGGCGATCACGAACCTGCTGAACGTCGTCGCTCAGGTCGGACTTGGGACCGACAACGCAGAACTCATCAACATGGCGGCGAGCCTGACCAGCATGACGTGGGCGAAGGAAACCGCCGCACTCCAACGCGGCTATGTGGCCGCGATCCTCTTCCAGCGCCAGACCAACGTCGGGGTCATCAAGCTGGTCCAGTCGAACGGTGGGGCCGAGGACGCCTGGATCACGCACTTCCACACCACCGCAAACCAACAGGAAGGGAACTTCTACGACAAAACGGTGGGCCCCACCGTGGACGGCGTGGCCCGGATGCGTGACAGCACGGTGTTCGCGGCCCAGATGAACCAACCCCTCACGGTCGATGCGCAGGCGTGGCTGACAGCCGCCGACGACAAGCTCGGCCGGATGCGCGCGGTAGAAGACCAGATCGCAACCGACCTGGCGAAGCGGAGCAACGCGATCGCCTCGACCGCGACCCGTGGCGCCTGGCTCGGTGGAACAGCGGTGGCGCTGGTTCTCGCCGTGTCGATCGGCATTTCACTGCTCGTCGCGAGCCCGATGATCCGCCAGCTCCGACGCCTGCGGGGGGCTGCCCTCGAGGTGGCGAACAAGCGCCTTCCAGACGTCGTGGAACGGCTCCACCAAGGGGAACAGGTGAGCATCGACGCCGAGGAATTCCCCTTGGACATCCGCACCAAGGACGAGATCGGCCAGGTGGCGGACGCCTTCACGACCGTCCACCGGGTGGCTGTGCGTACAGCTGTCGAACAGGCGGCCATGCGCAAGAGCATCGGCGACACGTTCCTCAACCTGGCCCGCCGCAGCCAGGCACTCATCCACCGCCAGCTCAAGGTCATCGATGGGCTGGAGCGCAAGGAAACCGACCCCGACGAGCTGGCTGAGCTGTTCCGGCTCGACCACCTCGCGACACGCATGCGGCGTCACGCCGAGGACCTCATCGTGCTGTCCGGATCAAAACCAGCCCGTGGCTGGCGCCGGCCGGTCCCGCTCAAGGACGTCGTCCGCGGTGCGGTCGCCGAAGTGGAGGACTACACCCGCGTCAAGGTGCTGCCGATCTCCGGTTCCGCCGTCGGTGGCCACGCGGTCGGTGACGTGATCCACATGCTCGCCGAACTGATCGAGAACGCCACCTCCTTCTCGCCTCCGCACACGCCCGTCCACGTCTCCGGGCACGAGGTCTCCAACGGCTGTGTGGTCGAGGTCGAAGACCGCGGTCTCGGTATGACCGACGAGGAATACAACGCGGTCAATGAACGGCTGAGCAACCCGCCCCCCTTCGACCTGCAAACCAGTGAGCGACTCGGCCTGTTCGTCGTCAGCCGCCTGGCCCAACGGCACAGCATCCAGGTCCAGCTGCGGCCATCACCCTACGGTGGGACCCTCGCCATCGTCCTGCTCCCCGCGGCGCTGCTGCGCGCCGCTGACGGAACCGATGTTCAGTCGAACCCGGCAACCTACGAAGAGACCGCTGGACCGGTCCTCGCAGACTCGTTCGCCGGCGCCTTCGACGGCTCCGGCGAATTCGGTGATCTGATGTCCGTGGGCGCGCCGGTGGCGGCATCAAGCACCAGCGACGGCGATGACCGGCCGCTCATGGACGACCTGCCCGTGTTCGCCACGATCCGCTCAAGTTGGTTCGTCTCCGAGCGGGAGGCGAACGGCAGCGTCAACAACGGCAACCATGGCGAACCCTCCCGCCCGCGGCCACAACTCAACCCGCCGGTGGAGCCCGATGGTTGGGCGGAACTCCCGGATCCGTCCAACCAGTTGCCCGACCCGTCGGATCAGTGGGGTCAGCCGCCGGACACCGGTACCCACCGGACCGAGCCAGCCGGTCCTTGGGACGAGCCGGCCGACACCTCGACGCGATGGTCCACCGCCGGTTTCAGCGAAAGCCACCTGTCCGATCGGTTCCACACCCCCGAATCCCCGGCGTTCCCGCCGACGTCATCGTTCCCACCCGCGTCATCGTTCTCCCAGCCATCGTCATTCCCACCGGGGCCGTCATCCACACCGGCATCGGCATTCCCGTCCGCTGAGACGGCGAGAACCGACACGGGTCTGCCGAAGCGGAAGCGACGGGCAAGCCTGGCGCCCGAGCTCAGGGGAACGCCCGCGACGGAAGCCACGACACCGCCGGTCCTTGCCGGTCCACGATCACCAGAGGAAATCCGGAACATGATGTCGTCCTTCCAGGCCAACTTCGGCCGAGGCATGCAGGCCGGACCCAATCCGAACGGCGACGACGCCAGGAAGGTGATGTGATGCGCCATATCGGCCCGGCCGAAAACATGAGCTGGCTGTTGAACAACCTGACCCGAAAAGTACCGGAGGTGACCTACGCAATCGTGCTGTCAGCGGACGGTCTCCTGCTGGCCACGTCGAACGGTATGGACCGCACGACCGCCGACCAGCTCGCGGCGGTCGCGTCGGGATTCAACAGCCTCGCCCGGGGCGCCGGACGATTCTTCGGCGGCGGCAACGTCCGCCAGACGATCGTCGAGATGGAGCAGGGATTCCTGTTCGTCACAGCCGTCGGCGACGGGTCGTGCCTGGCCATTCTGAGCACGCCTGGATCGGATATCGGTCTGATCGCGTATGAGATGG
This sequence comes from Protofrankia sp. Cr2, assembly GCF_963555885.1. Classification (NCBI taxonomy): domain Bacteria; kingdom Bacillati; phylum Actinomycetota; class Actinomycetes; order Frankiales; family Frankiaceae; genus Protofrankia; species Protofrankia sp. Cr2. The sequence goes on along the minus strand of NZ_CAUVXG010000001.1, from coordinate 100,573 downwards.
CCCTTCTGGTCATCCGAGTCGGCGAATTCCTGACCCCCGAGCTACGCGCCGAGATGCAGGCGGCATTGCCGCGCTGAGCGCCACCCAGGCAGGCGAAGGCGACGCGATGACGGCTCTGTCGCGTCGCCGGAAGCCCCGCGGGAACCGAACCCACGCCCTGATCAGGAGGACCGGTGGACGAGGAGTGGTACGACGAGGATGCAGGTCCGGTCGTCCGCCCCTACGCCGTCACCGGCGGCCGAACGCGGCCGGCGGCCAATCGCGCGCTGGAGCTGGTAGCTCTGGTGTCGACGACGGCGCACGGACGGGCAATGGTCCGGAGCCTCGATCCGGAGCAGCAGGACATCGTGATGCTCTGCCGGAGCATCCAGTCGATCGCGGAGATCTCCGCCCAGCTCAAGCTTCCGGTCGGCGTGGCACGCGTCCTCGTCGGCGACATGATCGACGCCGGTCTCGTACACGTCACCCGCCCAGCCCGACCGACCGAGCGTCCCGACGTAGCGCTGATGGAGAAGGTGCTCGATGGACTTCAGACCCTCTAGAACAGATACCACCGGCGCCGCACCCAATGCGGTCAAGATAATAATTGCCGGCGGCTTCGGTGCCGGCAAGACGACGTTTGTCGGTGCGGTCAGCGAGATACCCCCGCTCACAACCGAAGCAGCCCTGACGTCGGCGAGTCTCGGAATCGACGACACATCGCAGGTGAGCTCCAAGACAACAACCACGGTTGCCATGGACTTCGGTCGGATCACCCTGCTTGACAGTGTGATTCTCTACCTGTTCGGCACACCCGGCCAGGACCGCTTCTGGTTCATGTGGGACGAGCTGGTCCTCGGTGCCATCGGCGCGATCGTGCTCGTGGACACCCGCCGGCTCTCGGACTCGTTCCCGGCGGTCGACTACTTCGAGGAGCGGGATATTCCGTTCCTGGTGGCGGTCAACCGGTTCGACGGGTCGAAGGAATACACACTCGACGATGTACGCAACGCTCTTGATATCGACGCTCGGAGGCCCATCGTGTTCTGCGACGCCCGTCGGCGGGAGTCCGTGCGCCAAGCCCTGATCGCGCTGGTCCGCCATGCGCTGGATGTCGTGGCAGCCGAGACCCGACACCAGGGTCTGCTGTCCGAGGCCAACGCACACGTCGACTAACGGGCACGGGAGAGGAAAGTGCTTGATCTTCTCGGCCTCGATGACGTCGCCCTCGCCACCTACCGGTTGTGGCTACGGCAGGAGGACCTGACCACCGAGGACGTGAGCCTGGCCCTCGGGCTCCCCGCCAACATCATCGCCCGGGCCCGCGACAGGCTGGTCGAGCTTTCGCTGCTGGTGATGTCCAATGATCATCCGGGCCGCCTCGTGGCCGTGCACCCTGAGGTCCCCCTGGAACAACTGATCCGCCAGCAACACGATCAGCTCATCCGCCGACAGGAGCAGCTCATCCGCCGCGAGGAGCAGCTCATCCGCGCGCGCCTACAGGTGAGCACCCTGGTCGCCGACTACCTCCACGGTCGCCAGCCCGGCGATTCCGGTAGCGAGGTGGAACGCCTGGACAGCGCCGACGCAGTGAAGATCAAATTCGTGGAACTGGTGACCGGGGCGGAGCGGGAGGTACTCGCACTGCACACTCAGCATGGGCAGCAGCCGGCCGCCACACCGGAGGGTACCCGGGCAATCCTACGGACGCTGGCGCGCGGGGTAACCATGCGCAGCGTCTGTTCACGTCCGGCGCGGTCGGATGAGGCAACCGCCGCGTACCTGCGGACCGTAGCCGCGCACGGTTTGGATCTACGGGTGCTCGACGCGCCGCCGGTGGACCTCACCACCGTCGACCGTCAACTCGGACTGCTCCTACTGACGCCGGGTCCGAACGAGAGCGCTGCGCTGCTGCTCAGAGAGCCGGCGCTGACCAATCTGGTTGTCATGTTGTTCGATCAGATGTGGGGGCTCGCCGAGCCCGCCGGGTTTGACGGCGACGCGCTCGGGGGACCGGACGGGCTCGAGGGACCCCACGCGTCCGTGTCCGGCGACAGTCCGGGGAATCGCGCCATAGACGATCACAACCATGGGAGTTTCGACCCTGAGGGCAGGGAGCCGACAGATTCCGAACGCGTGCTTCTACGGCTCCTGAGCCTCGGTGCCAAGGACGAGGCCGCGGCCCGTCACCTCGGTGTGTCAGTCCGCACCGTACGACGGATGATTGCCGATCTCATGCGCCGGATGGACGCGCGCAGCCGCTTCCAAGCCGGCATCCTCGCGGCGGAGCGGGGATGGCTATAGCAGCATTGGACGTTTGAATGGTCCAGGTTGGCACTAAGTTGCCATTACATGTTCCTGCCAGATCAATTTCGAGACACGGGCGGCCCAATACAGCATGCTTCCGTAGGGACGAAGACCACATCAGCACTGGATCCCAGATCCTGCGGCGGTGCGAGAAAGGCGGGCCCGACGGATCACCTCTCAATCCACCGGGACCGGCATCATCACATCGCTGGAGGGCTGCAGGCTGCAGCCGCCGATCAGGTCCTGAGACAGGCCCGCGCCGACGCTCCTGTCATATTGTCAACGCATGCAGGCGCCGATGCGACACCGACGTTGCACGCGCTTGACCGAGCTCTTCCAGGTATAGTCAGGGAGCACGAGTGTCAATGTTCTACGGTCAGGTTTGCCCAACTGCATGCCGGCCCGCCCGGTGACACACCGGACCCTTATCATAGCCCGCATGGACGCTGACGACGAGACTGCCGTCGCCGATATCTTCCGCGAGTCCGATGGTGGGCAGCTACCCCGCATGCTGGGCGTTGTCCGGCGGGACCTCTTCAGTTTTCACGGACTGTATTTCCATCTGATCGAAGCGGCTGACGACGTCGCCCCCGCACTGCCCACGGTCCGCGAGCACCCACTGTTCGTAGACGTTAACACAAAACTGGGGAAGCACATCACCGCGTACGACCCGGAAACCTGGAGCAGCCCGCGGGACGCGATGGCCCAGAACTTCTACACGTGGGCCGCCGACTGACGAACGGATCGGCCGGGCATCGGGCCTCGCCACCGACAGCAACGTCGGTGGCTGTCTTCGCGTTACCGTTCGGATCCCGGGGCTCAGGGATCCGGCGAACATGCGGGTGCGCGATCGGTGTTCGTCTCCGCGTGCCCAAAAGGCTCACGGGCCGGCCCTCCGTGCGCGCCGTCCGGTCCGTTCCCTGACCACCGTGACCGCCATCGCAAAGGAGAGAGTGTCATGGCACACACATGGAACGCCGACCGCCTGCTCGACTTTCTCATCGAACAGACCGTGCTCGCTCCCGACGACCGCCCGGCCCACCTTGACGTCACGTTCGCCGAGGTCGGCGTGGACTCACTGGCATATCTGCACCTGCAGACTGTCGTCTTCGACACCTTCGGGCTCGAACTGCCCGCGGAACCGCCGGCCGACTACACCCTCGACCAGATCCTCAGCGCGATCAACGCCACCGCCGGCCAGGTCGTCGCCTGACGAGCCGGTGCCGGCCGGTGCCGGCCGGCGTGTCCATATGGTGAACCGAATGGAGAATGATGGCCGCACACACAGACAACTCGATCTTCATCGATGCCCACATCGATCTCGTCTGGACGATGACAAATGATCTCGAAAGCTGGCCGAACCTTTTTACCGAATACGCTTCGGTAGAAATTCTTGAACACCACGACCAGACTTTCCGATTCCGGCTGACCATGCACCCGGATGCGGACGGGAAGGTCTGGAGCTGGGTTTCGGAACGGACCCTCGACCCGGACAAATACCGCGTCCAGGCGCACCGCGTCGAAACAGGACCGTTCGAGTTCATGAACATCGAATGGACATACGAACCAGAGGGCGCCGGCACCAGGATGCGCTGGGTTCAGGACTTCCACATGCGTCCGGAGGCGCCCGTCGACGACGAGTGGATGACCAACAACATCAATAACAACAGCCGGCGGGAAATGGGCGTCATCGCCGACAAGGTCGAACGAGCCGCCCGCGCCGCGCAGCCCCTTGGATCCGAGGAGACGCAATGACCGTGACCGATCAGGCCACCAGACCGGCCGTGGTGTCCATCCACGATGTCCCGGCCAACCGTCGCCGTGGCGGTGACATCCGCACCCTGCTGTCCCCCGCAACGGTGGGCGCGAAATCCGGTTTCCTCGGCACGCTGACGCTGGCGCCGGGCGAGGTTGTCACCGAGCACTGGCATCCGTATTCCGAGGAGTTCCTGTACTGCGTATCCGGAAGTATCACCGCGCGCCTCGACGGCGAGCACACCACGTTGCCGGCTGAGCATGGACTGCTCATCCCGATCGGCATGCGGCACCGGATCGTCAACGATGGCGACGAGACCGCCTTCCTCGTCTTCCACCTGAGCCCCTTGGCGCCTCGCCCGGACCTCGGCCACGTGGACACCGAACCACTCCCCCAGAGCTGACATGTCCGCACCGGAGCACCCCGTGAAGGAGCCGGCAGTGAGAAGGACGGCGATAACCGGCATCGGCGTGGTCGCGCCGGGAGGCACCGGCCGCAAGGAGTTCTGGCACCTGCTGACCGAAGGCCGGACGGCGACCAGGCGCCTGTCGTTCTTCGACCCGACCCAGTTCCGCTCGCAGGTAGCGGCCGAATGCGACTTCGACCCGGCCGTGGCGGGGCTGACACCGCAGGAAATCGCCCGTAATGACCGGTTTGTTCAGTTCGCTCTCGCAGCTGCGACCGAAGCGGTCGCTGACAGCGGACTGGAACTCGGTGGGGACGCGGACCCGCCCGGCACGGGAGACACCGACGGCCCGGTGGTGGCTGTCAGCATGGGCAGCGCGGTCGGCGCGACCACCCGGCTGGAGGACGAGTACGTGGTCGCCAGTAACAGTGGACGTGACTGGCTCGTCGACCCCAGCTATGCGTCGTCATTCCTCTACCACGCTCTGATTCCAAGCTGCCTGGCCACCGAAGTGGCGTGCCGATTCTCGGCCCACGGCCCGGCGCACGTGGTCTCGACGGGCTGCACATCCGGGATCGACGCGGTCGGGTACGGCCACCAGCTCATCGTCGACGGCGAGGCCGACATCGTGATCGCGGGCGCGACGGACGCGCCGCTGTCCCCGATCTCCATTGCCTGCTTCGACGCGATCCGCGCGACATCCGCGCGCAACGACGACCCCGAGCACGCGTCCCGGCCGTTCGACGCGACCCGCGACGGGTTCGTGATGGGCGAGGGCTCCGCCGTCCTCGTGCTGGAGGAACTGGCCCATGCCCGGGCCCGTGGTGCCCACGTGTACTGCGAGATCACCGGCTACGCCGCGCGGTCGAACGCCTTCCACATGACCGGGCTGAAGGCTGACGGCCTCGACATGGCAGAAGCGATCTCGGACGCGCTGCGGCAGGGTCGGACGGACCCCACCCGGGTCGACTACGTCAACGCGCACGGTTCCGGCACCAAGCAGAACGACCGCCACGAAACCGCCGCGTTCAAGAAGTCGCTTGGACAGCATGCGTACAAGGTCCCGGTGAGCTCGATCAAATCCATGGTCGGCCACTCGTTGGGGGCGATCGGTGCCATCGAGGTCGCGGCCTGTGCCCTGGCGATCGAGAACCGCGTCGTCCCGCCCACGGCCAACTGGGCCAACCGGGACCCCGAGTGCGACCTGGACTATGTGCCCAACATCGCCCGCGACCACGACGTCAACGTGGCCCTGTCGGTCGGCAGTGGTTTCGGCGGGTTCCAGTCAGCCATCGTGCTCGACCGCGGCCAGGATGCCCGATGAACACCACCCGGCCGGCGGTTCGTCCGGTTGTCACCGGCGTCGGCGTGGTCGCCCCGGGCGGCATCGGGGCCGAGGAGCACTGGAGCTCGACACTGCGTGGCGAGCTACGGGTGGGGCCGATCAGCAGCTTCGACGCGGGCACGTACGCCACGACGCTTGCCGGCCAGGTCGAGGGGTTCGACCCTGCCGACCATCTGAGCGGCCGGATCGTCCTGCAGACCGACCGGTGGACGTGGCTGGGCATGGCCGCCACCGAACTCGCGCTCGCCGACGCCGCCTACGACCCGACTGCGCATGATCCCTACGCGACCTCGGTGGTGTTCGCGGCCGGATCCGGTGGCAACGACTTCGGCCAACGGGAGATCCAGCGGCTGTGGAGCCGTGGTCGCCAGGCCGTGAGCGTGTACCAGTCCATCGCCTGGTTCTATGCGGCGACGACCGGCCAGACCTCGATCAAGCACGGTCTCAAGGGGCCGTCCGGGGTCATGGTCTCCGACGCCGCCGGCGGTCTTGACAGCCTCGCGCAGGCCCGGCGGACCATCCGCCGTGGCACCCCCACCGTTCTCGCCGGCGGAGCCGAGGCGGGCCTCACCCCCTATGCGCTCACCTGCCAGATCACGGGTGGGCGGCTGTCCACCAGCCGTGAACCGGCGGCCGCCTACAAGCCGTTCGACCGGTCCGCGGGCGGTTACGTGCCCGCCGAGGGCGCTGCGACGCTCGTCGTGGAAAACCCCGCCACTGCGGCGGCCCGTGGCGCACCGAGGGTGTACGCCGAGATCGCCGGATACGCGGCAACCCACGACGCGCATCATCATCGTGACCCGTCGCCGGACCCACGCTGGTACGCCGAGGCGATGCGCCGGGCGCTCGCCGACGCCAACCTCACCCCGGCCGACGTCGATGTGATCTTCGCGGACGGCGCAGGCTCCCACGACCTCGACGGCCTGGAGGCACGGGCGATCCAGCTGGCCTTCGGTGCACACGCCGAGCGCGTTCCGGTCACCGCTCCCCAGGGCCTGATCGGGCGGATGTGCGCGGGTGGCTCCGCGCTGGCGGCCGTGAACGCACTGCTGTCCATCCGCGACGGGGTGATCCCCGCGGTGGGCAACCTTGACAACCCGGTGCCGGAGTATCGCCTCGACCTCGTCCGTGAGCCGCGCGAAGCCCCCGTGCGGGTCGCCATGGTCAACGCCCGCGGCTACGGCGGCTTCAACAGTTCACTGATCCTGCGGGCACTCCAGACACCGGACGCTGGAGGCGAGTGATGGACTTCGGGCTCAAGGGCAGATCAGCCCTGGTCACCGGTGGTGCCCGCGGGATCGGGCGAGCCATCGTGCTGGCGCTCGCACAGCAGGGAGCATCCGTGATCACCTGCTATGTGAACGAGAGCGACGCGGTCGTCTCGCTCACCGACGAGCTGGAACGGCTCGGCGCCGACGCCGAACTGGTACGCGCGGACGTGTCGGTCGAAGCCGACGTCGGCCGGCTGCTGGAAACCGTTCGTGACCGCTTCGGAGCGCTCGACATTCTGGTCAACAATGCCGCCACCGGGGCCCAGCAACCCCTGCACCAACTGGACCTCGACCAGTGGCGGCAGGTGATCGATACCAATCTGACCAGCCTTTACCTGGTCCACCGGGCCGCGCACGATCTACTGGCCAACGATGCCTCGATCATCACCATCGGTTCAGCTGGATCGCTGCGCGGCGTCGCGGACCGCACGGCGTACATGACCTCGAAGGCCGGCGTCCTCGGATTCACCCGATCCCTGGCCAAGGAACTCGGGCCACGGGGCATTCGGGTCAACACGGTGGCCCCCGGCTTCACCGAGACCGACCAGATGGCCGGCATGCCGCCGACCAGGCGAGCTCAGGTCGAGGCGATGACTGCGCTCGGGCGCCTCGCCACGCCCGAGGACATCGCCGGTGCGGTGCTCTTCCTTTCCAGCGACGCGGCCCGCTACATCACCGGCGCGACCCTGCACGTGGACGGTGGAATCTGATGATCAGAATGACCCTGCGGATGCGCGTCCTGCCCGATCGGGAACAGGACTTCGTCGCAGCCTGGGAGAAGGTCGCGCTCGCCGCGAGCCAGGCAACGGGCAATCTGCGACAGAGCCTCCTGCGCGCCGGTCCGCGTGAATTCGTGATCACGAGCGACTGGGAGAACCGGGATGCCTTCCATACCTTCGAGCGCAGCCCGGAGCAGGACATCCTCACCGCGCCACTACGCGAGCTCCGGGAGACCGCACAGATGGATGTCTCCGACATCCTCATACATTTAGAAGGAGTGGAATACCGGTCGTGAAAAGAGGGACCTTCGCTGGCCAACCGATCGTCAACCATGGTTCCTTTCGCGTGCCAGGGAACGGGAGGAATATCCGGTGAACACCGCAGCGGCCAACAAATCTGTAGTCATCAACCACTTCCGGGCACTGGAACGCGGCGATCTCGAAGGCGCCCTGACTGCATTCACCCCGAATCTGATCAACCATCGGGTGGAGCCTGGCAGCCCACCAGGGCGGGCGGGCCTGGCCGCCACGCTGGGGGTCGTGCTGCAATGCTTTCCATCCGCAGTCTGGCGCGTGGAAAACATCGTCGCGGATTCGGAACTTGTTGCTGCGGTGCTTGTGATCGAAGGCACTGCACATGGAGTGATCATGGGAGTGCAGGCCAAGGGCCAGCAGGTGACCTGGCGGCACACCCATTGGTTCCGCATGTCGGGTGGGAAGGTCGTCGAGCATGACGCGATCCGGGATGATCGCGGGCTGCTCCGCCAGCTCGGGATGAACGTCCGAGGGCCGCATCCCGGCGGCCTCGGCGGCGGATTCAGCGGCGTTAATGTCGAATCCGCCGCCGTCGTGGGCGCCTCGCCGTAATCCATACTGTCAGGGGACCGGACACCGAAAATTCGATGACATCGAATGGCCGATCCGGCAGTTTTTCCTGCCAGCCATCTGAACGCAAAGGCATCTTTTCAGCCTGAGCAGCTGCACTTTATCCACCCCGGACGAACTGCCGTCGCCAGCTTCAATTCAAGTTTCCACACAAATCCATTACCACACATATCACGCCCACACTGCATCTCGTAAAGCAGAACCATCACTCAGAGAGAGGCGTTAATATGACCGGCCTCAACGAAACCCCGGCGCGTGTGACACCTGAGCCTATCTTGCGGATCTCCGCCGGTTACATGGCGGCTAAACTTCTGTTCGTCGCGTCCCGGATCGGCCTGTTCGAGGCGCTGGCGCAGGGACCGCGCACCGCAGCGCAGCTGGGCACCGCGGTCGCAGTGCCAGCCCGGTCCGCACGGATCGTGGCCGACGCGATGGTGAGCGTCGGTCTGGTCAGCCGGGACGGCGACGAGTACCGCAACACCCCTGTCGCGCAGACGTTTCTGGCTGGTGTCACGCCAGCTGACCGGCGCCCCATCCTGCGATCGTGGGACCAGATCAGCTATCCCACCTGGCAACGGCTTGAGGCAGCGGTGCGCACAGGCGAACCGCAAGTGGAGCCCCTTTCCCCGGCGGACCAGGCGGTGCTCGCGCTCGGAATGGAGGTCAGCACCGGAGACACCGCTTCGGTGCTACCCAGCCGCTACTCCTTCGCCGCCCACCAGCGCCTTCTCGACCTGGGCGGTGGTACCGGCTCATTCGCGCACGCGGCGCTGGAGCAGAATCCGCACTTGTCCGCCACCCTGTTCGAGCTTCCCCAGACCGCCGCCGTGGCTGCGCAACGCGTCGACGGACTGGCCAACCGGGAACGGCTGGACATCGTCGAGGGCGATCTCTTCATCGACCCGATACCCAAGGACCACGATGTGCTTCTGCTGGCGAATGTAGTCCACCTCTTTTCGCCGGAACGTAGCCGCACCCTGCTGGGCCGGGTCCGCGAAGCGGCACCGGACGGTTCCCGCCTGTTGCTGGTCGATCTATGGACCGATCCCACCCACACGGACCCGTCGTTTGCAGCACTCATCGCGGGTGAGTTCCTGCTCGTCGGCGGCGGCCACGCATACAGCGTGGAGGAAGTCGCCGAGCTGCTGACAGACGCCGGTTGGCAGTTCGACGAACACCGACCGCTGGTGGGTCCGTCCTCGCTCGTCCTTGCCACGGCTGGGTAGCCTCCCAGCGCTGTCTGGGCGAGATCGCAAAGTTCCCCGGACTGCCTCGCGGTCGCCGGCGCCGACGCTTGGCGCAGTGGAACTCCCGGTGGCTCGCCGTCCTGACGGCGGCCCGGGCGCTCTCGGGGAACGATGTGAATCTGATGTTGTCCCAAAAGCATCAGATTCACATCATTAAGAGCGCCCGACAATAGGAGTGTGGATCAAGAATCGAGGCTGGGGTGCGTGCATCACGAGGTGCGAGGAGAAAGGCACCCTGATTGTGGGTGTCGACCGACGGCAACACTGCGAGGTGCGCGCCCCGACCCCGCGACGCCGCATCCCTATGGCCGGTCGCTCTTACTGGAACAAGGAGATCGTCGATGACCGCACGAATCCTGGTGTTCGCCAGCGTCGCTCCGCACCTGGCCCACGAGTTCGAGCAGGCCTACGTCCAGGTCACCGCGCAGATGAAGGGCACGCCCGGCCTCCTCGGTGACGAGCTCCTGCGAGACCCGGACGGCTCCGGTCGTTACCTCCTGCTCAGCGAGTGGGAGAGCGAAGCGCAGTTCCGCGCGTGGGAGGACGCACCGGGCCACCACGAGCTCACCAGCCCGATGACGCCGTACTGGTCCGGGAGCTTCGAACGCCGGATCTACAACCTCGCGGCCCGGCTTGCGCCGGAGGTCGCCGCCGGCTGAGCACCATGACCGGGCACCATGACCGGGCACGACGAGTGAGTACCACAACTGGGCACCACCACCCTGGTCTGGCCACCTGTCCATCGCCCGATGGACAGGTGGCCAGACCGTCATATAGCGAAAACATTCCTCATGACCGCTTGATTCGGTCCCGGTGAACGAAATGTCCACCGAACGGGTTGTGTCAGCAGACCGGATCACGCCGGCGGAACGAACGATGTGCCCCGGCCGGACGGGGCGGCCCACACGAGAATCCGGTGTCAAAGCACAAATTAACGGGTGCTCGTGATAATACAGACATATTATATTAATTATCTTACTTTTGGATATGTTTACCGATACTCCGCCCAACACGGCGCCGATGGTCAAGGCCCCGGCCCGATAGGCATAAACTGGCCGCGCAGCAACGGCGGCTACGCTGTTCCTGCGGCGACGACTCCCTGCGGCGCGGGGAACCTGGATGCGGCCGGTCACGTCAAGCCGATACCTTGGAGGAAGTAACCGCGACTTACGCTGGTCGCCGAACGCGGGCGAAATCTGTCAGAGAGGTAGCTAATTGTACTACCGACGTCATGGGGGATCGAGGTGCCCGGCAGAACCACGGGTGGGCTTCCGCATCGGGCCGGGTACCCCGTGTGGACAGCCGAGGCTCATGTGACCGGGGCGGGCGCAGCGGATCACGGGCTGGACTGGCTCATCAACAACTTCGTCGGTTCGGTACCCGGGGTCGCGAGCGCCATCGTCGTCTCGGTTGACGGGATCCTGCTCGCGGTCTGCGACGGCTTCACGCGCGACCGGGCAGAACAGCTTGGCGCGATCTCCTCGGGTCTACTCAGCCTCACCCTCGGGCTGGCAACCCTCATGGAGTCCGGAGCAGTGCGCCAGACAATAGTCGAGATGGACCACGGAACCCTGCTCCTCATGGCCATCAGCGACGGCGCATGCCTGTCCGTCCTCGCTGCCAAAACATGCGAAATCGGTCTCGTCGGATATGAGATGACCCGGCTGGTGGCGCAGGCGACCGACTTCCTCACGCCGGCGAAGCGCGGCGAACCACAGGAGCGTTCCGACGTAGGATAACCGCCTGGCGAATACGGGTCTGAATGGACCCGACCGGGCAGGGCCGAGATTCTTCGCGGGGGTCCAGGTGAACACGGTTGCGGACTTCTATCATCGGGTCATCGTCGAGCCCGGAAAGCAACCGCTGTTCCTGCTGCTGGTGTCGTTCGTGGCTACATTTCTGTTCATCCGGCTCAGCGTCCGGATGATCCGGGCCGGTGTTTCGTGGTGGCCGGGTAACGTCGCGGCCGGCGGAACCCATATCCATCATGTCGTCTTTGGCATTGTTTTCATGTGCATAGCCGGAGTCGGTGCGTTCACCCCGGCAGCCGGCAGATCACCGTGGTGGGACCTGCTCGGGGCGCTGTTCGGTGTCGGGATCGCGCTCGTCCTGGACGAGTTCGCCCTGGTTCTGCACCTCCAGGACGTGTACTGGAGTGAGGAGGGCCGCGTCTCGGTCGATGCGGTCGTCCTCGGGGTGGCGGTGACCGGGTTGCTCGTGTTGGGCAGCCTGCCCTTCGGGGTTGACGGCCTCGACAACGGCCATCGCGCGGCGTTGTGGGACTACGTGGCGTCGCTGATCCTCAACATCCTCCTGGTCATGATCACCTTTCTGAAAGGCAAACTCCGTCTCGGGACCATCGGGCTACTCGTCCCCTTTCTCGCACTGATCGGCGCGATCCGGCTGGCTCGGCCCG
>NZ_CAUVXG010000001.1:62594-87896 GCF_963555885.1 Protofrankia sp. Cr2 | reverse complement strand
CCCGGGCCGAGGGCCGGGCCGTGCGCCACGACCAACGGTGGATCCACCGCAAGGACCGGATCTTCGATCTGATCGCCGGCCGTCCCGACACCCGTTGAGCCCGCGCACGGGTACCGGACGCACAGGTACCGGACGCACAGTGCGGTGCTCAGTCTGCGCCAAGTTTCATACAAGGTTCGGCTAAGTATTAAAACAGACAATACGCTCATGACCGAGATGACCCCGCAGCCGGTGCCGGCCCGCACGCGGATCGCGAAGAAGCCACCCCGACCGGCCGGTCGGACAGCAATGGCGGCGGTCGCTGTCATGATCGCACTCACGGTGCGCGCGACGATGTTCGATTATCGTTCGGCGGACTACGTCATGTTCCTGAAACCCTGGTACAACCATATCGCCGATAACGGCGGATATCATGCCCTTCGATCAGATTTCTCAGATTATAATGTTCCATACCTCTACCTGATGGCCTTCCTGACCTATCTGCCGGTACCGGCACTCGCCGGGATCAAGACTATTTCGGTGCTGTTCGATCTACTGCTCGCATTCTTTACATATCGGATCGTGCGGCTACGCTTTCTCGACTCATGGCAACCGGTCGCGGCCGCGACCGCGGTGCTGTTCCTGCCCACGGTGGTTGCGAACAGTGCGCGCTGGGGGCAGGCAGACTCGATCTTCACGGCCTTCCTGATCGGCGGGCTCTACTACGTGCTCCGGGCGCGCCACTGGCTGGCCGGTGCCTTCTTCGGCCTCGCGCTGGGGTTCAAACTGCAGGCCGTCTTCATCTTTCCGCTCCTGGGCATCCTGGTCCTTAGAAAACGGCTGCCATGGCCGTCGTTGCTTGCCATTCCCGGGGTGTACCTGGCGCTCGATGTGCCCGCGCTGCTCCTGGGCGCAGCACCGGAAAAGCTTCTGACGGTCTACGCAAGGCAGACCGGCACCTACCAACAGTTAACACTCAACGCCGCTTCGGTATATCAGTTCATCGCCCCGGGCACACACGCTGACATCCTGCGTACGGCGGGAGTCGTGTTCACCGGCGCGCTCGTGGCCATCCTAACCGTTATTACTGTCCGTAGTCGCGTCGAACTTACCCCGACCCGCATCGTGTTGGTTGCCACCGCGTCGGTCATCGCTGTACCGTTTTTTCTGCCGTCTATGCACGAACGGTATTTCTACCCGGCGGACGTCCTCAGCGTAATTGCCGCCTGCTACCTACCCCGCCGGTTGTGGTACCTACCGGTCGCCGTTCAGGTCGCATCTTTCCTGACATACCTGACGTACTTCGCGCAGAGTTCCCAACCCGTGGGCGGAGGCGCCACCGGGAACAGCGCCGTGAGCGGTGCCGGCGGAAACGCGGCGGCATTCCCGCCGGCACCAGAACTCAAACTGGCGGCGGCGCTCATGGCGTTAGCCCTGGTAGCCGTACTCTGGAGCGCGGTCCGAGAATTCCGGGCACATGTTCGATCAACTCCCGCCACCGGCGGTACAGGCAACCGGGCACGCAGTAGCCGCTGTCGCCCACCGCGGGCTTTCAGCCGACTCCCAGGGTTGCGTCAGGTCCACATCAGCATGAGCCGACACGATGGCACTATGACGGCGACTTCCGCGACTGGTACCGCGGCACTGACCGTGCACGGCGGTGGACCCGTGCCGCGAATACCAGCTCTCGCCGCCGGTTGACTCCCGCCCCTGACGATGAGGACCGCAACGTGACCACAACCTTTCCGGACCAGGCGGCCGGAGTGCCCCCGGCCCCAGTCGACCCGGCGGCTGCGCAGGTCCGGGCGTCGCCCGCGCGATGGGCGCGGAGTCTTGTGCGCGGCCGGGAAGGCGACCAGCCCTGGGTACGCCCCGCCCTGCTCACCCTTCTCACCGGGACCGCCCTGCTCTACATCTGGGGTCTGGGGGCCTCCGGATGGGCGAACGCCTTCTACTCCGCCGCCGCCCAGGCCGGTTCGACAAGCTGGAAGGCGTTCTTCTTCGGCTCGTCGGACGCATCGAACTTCATCACCGTGGACAAACCACCGGCTTCACTGTGGGTAACGGATCTCTCCGTACGCATCTTCGGGCTCAACCCGTGGAGCATGCTCGTCCCGCAGGCCCTGGAAGGTGTCGCGGCCGTCGGCGTGCTGTACGCGACGGTCCGGCGCTGGTTCTCCCCCGGCGCGGCGTTGCTGGCCGGAGCGGTCTTCGCGTTGACGCCGGTCGCGGTGCTGATGTTCCGGTTCAACAACCCTGACTCGCTGCTCGTCCTGCTGCTGGTTCTGGGCGCGTACGCGACCGTGCGGGCCGTGGAGAACGCAAGCACCCGCTGGATCGTCTGGGCCGGCGTCTTCGTCGGCTTCGGGTTCCTCGCCAAGATGATGCAGACATTCCTGGTCGTTCCGGCGTTCGCGCTCACCTACCTCCTGGCCGCCCCCACGTCGTTTCGGCGCAGAATCGGCCAGCTCCTACTCTCCGGCGCTGCGATGATCCTTGCTGCCGGCTGGTGGGTCGCGGCCGTGGAACTCCTGCCGACGAGCTCGCGGCCCTACATCGGCGGCTCCCAGAACAACAGCATCCTCAATCTGATCTTCGGTTACAACGGCTTCGGGCGGCTCAACGGCAACGAGGCCGGCAGCGTCGGCGGGATGGGCGGCGCCGGTGGCAGTCGCTGGGGGGCAACCGGCCTGACCAGGATGTTCAACTCCGAGATGGGTGGGCAGGTCTCCTGGCTCATTCCGACCGCGCTGATCCTCGGAGTCGGCGCGCTCGCGCTCGGCTGGCGAGCCCCCCGCACGGACCGGACCCGAGCGGCGCTGGTGCTGTGGGGCGGCTGGCTCGTCGTCACGGGCCTCACCCTGAGCCTCGCCCAGGGGATCATCCACCCGTATTACACGGTCGCACTCGCTCCCGCGATCGGGGCCGTGGTCGGCATCGGCGGCACCAGTCTGTGGCGCCGGCGTGACCGGCTCGTCGCCTGCCTCATCCTGGCCGCGGCCCTCGCCGCCACAACCGCTTGGGCCTACGTCCTGCTCAACCGGACGCCCACCTGGCATCCGTGGCTACGGCCGCTGGTGGTCATCCTCGGCGGCGCAGCCGTTGTCGCGCTGATCTTCACCGTCGTGCTGCCGGCACCGCTGGCTCGCCGCGCCGCTGCGGTACTGGCCGCCGTGAGCATCGTCGCGGGGGTCACCGGGCCAGCCGCCTACGCGGTCGACACGGCCTCGGTCGCGCACAGTGGCGCCATCCCGTCCGCCGGCCCCGCGGGCTCCGGCGGCCCTGGCGGGGGCGGCTTCGGCGGGGGCGGCCGTGTGAACGGCCGCGGTGGCGCCTTCGGCGCCGGCGCACCGCAGGGGACGCCACCGGGCGGCACGACCACTCAGAGAGGCACGGGGGGTCTGGGCGGCGGCTTGGGCACGCAGGGTGGAGCGAGGTTCGGGGGTGGCGCCGGTGGCATCGGTGGTCTGCTCAACGCCGGAACGCCAAGTGCCGCACTGGTCACAGCCTTGAAGGCGGACGCTGAGCGCTACACCTGGGTCGCGGCCACGGTCGGCTCCAACTCCGCGGCTGGCGTCCAACTCGCGACGGGCGAGCCGGTGATGGCCATCGGCGGCTTCAACGGCACCGACCCCACACCCACTCTCGCGCAGTTCCAGGAGTACGTCCGCCAGGGAAAGATCCACTACTTCATCGGCGGCGGCACGGGGATGGGAATAGGTGGCAGCCAGTCCGATAGCCCGGCCAGCGCCATCGCCGCGTGGGTCCAGCAGAACTTCAGCCAGGCCACGATCGGCGGTACGACCGTCTACGACCTGACCAGGACCAGCACCTGAGGCCCACCGCAGCGCGCCCGCCACGCAAGATCCATCCCACAAGACCAGTCACATAGCGCAAGCACGTGCGATCCCCGGCGGTCCGTCCCAGTGCATACGGTTGATGCACCGGGACGGACCGCCGGGGATCCCGCGCATAGACAGGCCCAGACCGGGGACGCCAACCGTGGGACATCGACATGACACCATGAACGCAACCTGGCGATAGGTTTGACCCAATCACAACAGATGATCTTTTTGACGGGTGTCCGGCTCGTGTCTGGCTCGGTGCGTCCAAGGTGGTCAGCGTAGGCCCGGTGGTGGGACGGGTCCTGCGGCCTTCTGGGTTGAACATCGCAATTAGCTACGCGTTGTTAGGCTCGGAAAATACCGGCTGGACCGCCCGAAGCCGGTCCTTGTCGGTCCCAGTCGATCATCAGTTCCCAGCCGATCATCGATCGCCACCCCGGGGAGGTGTGGGATGTCAACGCCAAGAGTGCTCGGCGTCGTGCTGGCCGGTGGTGCGGGCAAGCGGCTCGCGCCGCTCACCGCCGACCGCGCCAAGCCGGCCGTCCCGTTCGGCGGCCTCTACCGATTGATCGATTTCGTCCTGTCGAACCTGGCCAACGCAGGCTACCTGCGGATCTGTGTTCTCACGCAGTACAAGAGCCACAGCCTGGACCGCCACATCACCACGACCTGGCGCATGAGCAATCTGCTCGACAACTACGTCACACCGGTACCTGCGCAGCAGCGACTCGGCCCTCGATGGTACACGGGGTCGGCGGATGCGATCCTCCAGTCGCTGAACCTCATCTACGATGATCAACCGGATATCGTGGTCGTGTTCGGCGCCGACCACGTCTACCGGATGGATCCGCGCCAGATGGTCGAGCAGCACCTGGCCAACAGGGCCGGGGTGACCGTCGCGGGGCTGCGTGTGCCCCGAATGGAGGGTAGGCAACTCGGCGTGATCCGCCCCGGTGCGGACGGCCGGACGATCGACGCCTTCCTTGAGAAGCCGGCGGATCCGCCCGGCCTGCCCGACAGTCCCGATGAGACGTACGCGTCCATGGGAAACTACGTGTTCTCCACGGATGTTCTGATCGAGGCGCTGCGGGCCGACGCGGACGACGACGACAGCGTCCACGACATGGGCGGCAGCATCATCCCGATGCTGACCAAAGAAGGTGTCGCGCAGGTCTATGACTTCACCGACAACGAAGTCCCCGGCGCGAACAAGCGGGACCGGGGTTACTGGCGCGACGTCGGCACCCTCGACTCCTACTTCGACGCGCACATGGACCTGTGCGCGTTCGACCCGGTGTTCAATCTCTACAACCGGCACTGGCCGATCCTGACGAACGTCCCGTCCCTGCCGCCGGCAAAGTTCGTCCACGAAGAACCCGGCCGGACCGGCATGGCGCTCAACAGCGTCGTCAGCAACGGAGTGATCATTTCTGGTGGGCTCGTGCGCCGGTCGGTCCTGTCGCCCGGGGTACGGGTGAACTCCTGGGCCCAGGTCGAGAACGCGGTCATACTGGACAACACGGTCATCGGACGGCATGCCGTGGTCCGCAACGCGATCCTCGACAAGAACGTGGTGGTACCCGAAGGTGGGCAGGTCGGGGTGGACAAGGAACACGACACCGCCCGCGGGTTCACGGTCAGCCCCGATGGCATCACCGTTGTCGGCAAGGGCGTGACAATCACCGAGTGATCTCGCAGTCACTGGAACGCTAAAGGGCCAAAGGGCGCGCGACGATCGTCAGATCGCGCGCCCGGAGGCCGCAATCTTGGAGCACTGAAGGGCAGGTAATGCGCGTCTCGTTGCTGACCAGGGAGTACCCGCCGGAGGTCTACGGCGGCGCCGGAGTGCACGTCGAGTACCTCGCCCGCGAAGTCTCCCGGTTGGTGGACCTGACCGTGCACTGCCAGGGGGCCGACCGGCCGGGCTCGGACAGCATCGCGGTACGCGCGCACCGGTCATGGGACCAGCTCGCGGACGCGGGTGAGGCGTTGCGGACGATGTCGGCCGACCTGTCCGCGACCGCCGCCGTCGCCGACGCGGACCTGGTGCATTCCCACACCTGGTACGCCAACCTGGCCGGGCATCTGGCGTCCCTGCTCTACGGGATCCCGCACGTGATGACCTCGCATTCCCTTGAGCCGCAGCGGCCGTGGAAGGCCGAACAGCTCGGCGGTGGCTACGCGCTGTCATCATGGTGCGAACGGGTGTCCATCGAGTCGGCCGCGGCGGTCATCGCGGTGAGCCAGGGCATGCGAGCCGATGTCCTGTCGGCCTACCCGGCGGTCGATCCGGCGAAGGTCCACGTCATCCGCAACGGGATCGACACCGACGAATACGCACCGGACCCCGCGACCGATGTCCTGGCCCGGCACGGGGTGGACCCGGAGCAGCCGTCGGTTGTCTTCGTCGGTCGGATCACCCGGCAGAAGGGGGTACCGGTACTGCTGCGGGCCGCGGCCGAGCTCGACCCTCGGGCTCAGCTGGTGCTCTGCGCGGGCGCGCCCGACACCCCGCAGCTACTGGCCGAGGTCACCGACCTGGTCGACGGGCTACGTGACGTCCGCAAGGGTGTTGTGTGGATCTCCGGCATGCTCGCCAAGCCCGAGGTCATCCAGCTGCTCTCGCACGCGACCGTCTTCGTCTGCCCGTCGGTCTACGAGCCGCTCGGGATCGTCAACCTCGAGGCCATGGCCTGCAGCACGGCTGTGGTCGCCTCCCGGGTCGGGGGCATCCCCGAAGTGGTGGACGACGGCGTGACCGGGCTGCTCGTACCACCCGATGACCCCGCGGCGCTGGCCGCCGCCGTCAACGAACTACTCACCGACCCGGCACGCGCCGCAATCATGGGCCGGGCCGGCCGGGACCGCGCCGTCGCCGAGTTCGGCTGGCCGGCGGTAGCCGAGAAAACCGCCCGCCTCTACCAATCCCTGGTCTGAACAGGCCACGTATGGACAGGGCATCACGAGGTGGCGTCGCAGGGTAGGACCGGGCCGAGGCCGCCGGGGAGATCGATACGATCCGGGCGATATCGGGTAAGGGATGGCGTGTCCCGACTACTTTGATGCCGCCGGTGAACAGAATCCGGGTGGCGGGGCCGGGGTGCGTAGGTCGTTGAGGCCATCCTGATGACCGGAACCACCTACCGTTCGGCCGAACGTCGTCCGACAGTAGGTGGAATCGGTCGCTATGGCGGCCGCTCTTGTGGGTACGCGGATTCGGTCGCGTTCAGGGCTTCGGTGTGATCAAGATCTACCACACACCGACGCCCGGCCCGCTACGAGATTCGTAGATCCAGGCGTTCGCCGCGCGTCGGGGAACACCGCGAAACAATCATGAACGCGTCACGGGGGACGTGGCAGTGGGACGTGACATTACCCACTTCCGACACCGGATCGAGGCTCCAACCGTGCGTCGGCGCGTCCTGGCTGCTAACCCTTGGAAGAGTGACCAGTGTTCTTCTGTGGCCAGGGACCGTCGGACCAACCGTGGGCACGCCGCCGCGCATCGCGGGTTCGGTACGTCGAACCAGCTCGGTGGATGCTTTGCGTCCGGACGGACTCGAAGGTCCGCTCGTCCTCGTCGGCAGGGCCCGCGACATCCGCACGACGAAAAGCCTGCCAACCGCAAGCCCGGCAACCAGATACCAGACAAACACACCCAGTGATACCGGCTGGGATGCAGAGCTCGTGGCCGAGGCGAGTACCCGCGTCACCATCGACTACTTCGGTGGGCGTCTGGTGACCGAGATCCACTGCGAACCGGCGATGCCAGACAGTGACACACTGGTCGGCGTTCGTGCCGGTTCGGGCTTCCGCACAGCGCTGGACCAGGCCGCGCCCCGCCTGACCGCCGACGGCACCCTGCTCGGACTCCTCCTCGACGAAGTACCGGTGGTCACGTTGATCTCTGGATCAGCCATCGCACGCGTCTCCGGGGAACGGCCGCGGAACACGGTCATGCCGCCCACGGATGTCTGCGCGGGCTGGAAGGCTGGTGGCGAGATGGATGTAAGCCACCGCGAAGGCCGCTTCTCCCTTCTCGGCGTGGGACCATCCGCCCCGGAGCTGGCGGACGAGACCGATCCGCTGGGCTGGCACACGATGCCTGACCTGCCGCCGGGAAGCATCCGACGTCGGCGCAGGCTCGACGTGGTTCCTGGCCCAGAACTCGGTGTTGTGGTGGTCGACGGGCTTTTTCGCGACACGTTCTGTGAAGCGGACGGTACTCAGAAGGTGATCCACGAATACGCCGTCAGTGCGACGGTCGACCTCGCCACCGGGACGATTCGCTCAGCCAACGCGACACCCCATGTCCTGCCGGGCCCCGACTGCCCGGCCGCCGCGGCAAGCGCCACCCGTCTGGTCGGCGAGCGCCTGACGGGGCTCCGCGAGATGCTGCGCGCCGACATGACCGGACCGACGACCTGCACCCATCTCACCGACCAGCTCCGGGCGCTCGCCGACATCCACGCGCTGATCCCGCTGCTGCCGCAGTGACACCGGTGCCGCAGTGACACCGGCGTCCCACCAGCACCCCGGCCGTGAACTCACGCGACATGTTTACCATTTCGGTTGCAAACCGTAGGAATTCATTCACCTGGGGTATCACGCCGCGTGAGTTGATCAGTCAAGTGTCACATGTCGTGAAGACACCACGTATGGGGATTCCCGACCGTCTCGCCGAGCGCATGAGCATGGCCGAGCAGCACGAATGGCTGATGTCTCAGCGCCCGTCCCGCCGTAGCGTGTTCCGCGCCGGTGCCCTCGGTGCGGGAACCCTCCTCGCCGGTCCCAGCCTGCTCGGCTCGGCCGCGTCCGCCGGCACCGGCCCGACGCTGGTCACCACCAACTCCACGGCGGACGGAGCGTCGGTCGCTCCGTTCGCCCGTCACCTGGCCTTCGGTGCCGACCCTCGCCGCCAGATCCGCATCGGTTGGCAGGTACCGACGCCCGTCAGAAGGCCGTTCATCCGGATCGGCACCGACCCGTCCGATTTGTCCGGCCGCATCCCGGCCGAGGTCCGTCCGCTGCATTCGGAAGTGCCGGGAGCGGCCGGACCCGTCGACCAGTACTACCTGCACGTCGAACTCGACGGGCTTCGCCCGGACACCACCTACTACTACGGTGTGGGCCACAAGGGCTATGAGCCCCCCGCGGGCGCCATCTCGACGGTGCACACCGCACCGCAGCGGGGACGCTGGGACGTGCAGCCGTTCACGTTCACGGCCTTCGGTGACCAGGGCGTCAGCCCGCATGCGCTGGCCAACGACGGCGTCGTGGCCCAGCAGAACCCCGCCTTCCACCTGCTGCTCGGCGACATCGCATATGCCGACCCCAGCGGCCAAGGCCGGCCGGTCAGCGCCACCGGTGCCAACGGCACCGACATCTTCAACCCGACCATCTGGGACTCCTACCTCGGGCAGATCGAAGCGGTCGCCTCACGGGTGCCGTGGATGGTCGCGACCGGCAACCACGACATGGAGGCGCTGTACTCCCCGGACGGCTACGGTGGCCAGATCGCCCGGTGGGACTTCCCCGGCAACGGACCGAAGGCATGCCCGTCGGTCTACTCGTTCATCTACGGGAACGTCGGCGTGATCAGCCTTGACGCCAACGACGTCTCGAACGAGATCCCCGCGAACCTCGGCTACAGCAAGGGCTCCCAGACGTCCTGGCTGAAGTCCCGGCTGAAGTTCCTGCGTCGCCAGCCCGACGTCGACTTCGTCGTCGTCTTCTTCCACCACTGCACCTACTCGACGACGAACGCGCATGCGTCCGAGGGTGGTGTGCGGGCCGAGTGGGTGCCGCTGTTCGACGCCTACCGCGTCGACCTCGTCCTGAACGGCCACAACCACATCTACGAGCGCAGCGACCCGCTGCGTGGCGGCAGCCCGAGTAAGGCGGTGCCGATCGGCGGGACCGTCCACCCGGACACCGACGGGACGACCTATCTCTCGGTCGGCGGCGGCGGGCGCAGCCTGTACAGCTTCCCGGCCCCGGACAGCTACGCCGGGCACGTGAACGATGCAGCCTCGGTCAACACCTACTCGTGGACGGGCGTCGGGGTGAAGACCCCCGAGGTGGTGACCTGGTCCCGGGTCCGCTACACCGGGTACTCGTTCGTCGCGGTGGACGTCACGCCCGCACGCCTGGGCCAGCCTGCGACGCTGACCGTTCGCGCGGTCGCCGAGAGCGGTGCGGAGCTCGACCGCGTCACGCTGGTGCGCACCGCCGGACTGTGCACGGTCGGGTCCCGGGGTGTGTCCGGCGCGAAGGCCGACTTCGACGCCGCCTGATCCCACCCGAATCCCCACCCGTGACGTTGATCGTGTTGTCGGATCCGGCCGGTGCGATCCGACAACACGATCCGACAACACGATCCGACAACACGATCAACCACGGTGGAAGTGGATCAGCACCGTGTCGATCGTGCGGTGACAGAAGTTCATTCGAGCGTCCACGGATCGTCGCCGTTACCCAATAGAAATCAACACCGTCGACTCGATAGAGATAACGGGCTCATTTCATTGTCCACGCATTGTTGGTCAGGAGCCCGTTCATGGCACTTCCTCGCCCTTCGCCACGTGGTCACTCTCCGCTACGGCGTCTGCTCCCGCCTCTACTCGCCGCGGCCCTCGTCGGTGGCTACACCGGGATGGTCGTGGTGCCGGCGCTTGCCACGTCGCCCGATGTGGTGATCAGCGAAGTCTACGGCGGCGGCGGCAACAGCGGCGCCCCCTACCTCAACGACTTCGTCGAGCTGTACAACCGGGGCAGCGCCGCGGTCAGCCTCGCCGGCTGGTCCACCCAGTACGCCTCCTCGTCCGGGACCAACTACCTGGTCACCGCGCTGTCCGGCACGATCCAGCCCGGCTCGAAGTACCTGGTCAAGCTCGGGTCCGCGGGCAGCCAGGGCGTCGCGCTGCCCACCCCGGACGCGACCGGCACGACCAACATGTCCGCCACGACCGGCAAGGTCGCGCTCGTCACCACCACCACCGCGTTGACCTGCGGGAGCAACTGCCACGCCGCATCCGGCGTGAAGGACTTCATCGGCTACGGCGCCGCCAACGACTACGAGACGTCGCCGGCCGCAACCCTGTCAAACACCACGTCTGCGACCAGGTCCAACCCGGCGACTGACACCGACAACAACGCGAACGACTTCGCCAAGGTCAGCCCGACCCCGCAGAACTCCCAGAGCGGCGGCGGCGGCTCCTGCACCGGCTACACCACCCGCATCCGCGACATCCAGGGCAGCGCCCACATCTCACCGCTGAACAGCCAGGCGGTCTCGAACGTCCGCGGCGTCGTCACCGCGGTGAGGAGCACCGGCTTCTGGTTCCAGGACCCGTGCCCGGACACGAGCGACGCCACCTCCGAGGGTGTGTTCGTGTACACCTCCAGCACGCCGACGGTCAGCGTCGGCCAGGAGATCGCGGTCGGCGGCACCGTGTCGGAGTACCGGCCGAGCGGGTCCACCACGGCGAACCTGACCACCACTGAGATCACCTCCCCGTCGGTCTCCGTGCTGGGCACCCGAGCGGTCCCGGCAGCCACGGTGATCGGCACCGGCGGCCGGGTACCGCCCACAACCGTGATCGACGACGACGCCACGGGCAGTGTCGAGACCTCGGGCACCTTCGACGTGGCCACCGACGGCATCGACTTCTACGAGTCCCTTGAAGGCATGCGCGTCCAGGTGAACAACCCGGTCGCGGTCGGCCCCGGCAACAGCTACAACGAGATCCCGGTGCTCGGTGACGACGGCGCGAACGCGTCGGTGCGCACCAACCGCGGCGGCATCGTACTGCGTCAGACCGACGGCAACCCGGAGCGGTTGGTGATCGACGACGCCATCCTCGCCGGCTCGGTTCCCACCGGGGTGAACGTGGGCGACCACTTCTCCGGCCCAGCGGTCGGTGTGCTCGACTACGCGTTCGCCAACTTCCACGTGCTGCTGACCAGCCCGATCACCAGGGTGGACAGCGGGCTGACCCCACAGAGCACCACGGGGCCGGGCACGGGCCAGATCTCGGTTGCCACGTTCAACGTCGAGAACCTGGACCCGACCGACCCGCAGAGCAAGTTCGACGGCCTGGCCGGCCAGATCGTGACCAACCTGGCCGCGCCGGGGATCATCAGCGTCGAGGAGATCCAGGACAACGACGGGGCCACCAACAGTTCGGTGGTCGCCGCCGACCAGACCTGGACCAAGCTGATCAACGCGATCAGCGCCGCGGGTGGGCCTACCTACACCTACCAGCAGATCAACCCGGTGGACGATTCCGATGGTGGTGAGCCCGGCGGCAACATCCGGGTGGGTCTCCTCTACCGCACCGACATCGGGCTGACCTTCGCCGCCGGCACTCCCGGCGACTCCACGACGGCGGAAAGCGTCTCCGACAGCGGCAACTC
Organism: Protofrankia sp. Cr2; assembly: GCF_963555885.1. NCBI lineage: Bacteria > Bacillati > Actinomycetota > Actinomycetes > Frankiales > Frankiaceae > Protofrankia > Protofrankia sp. Cr2. The sequence continues at coordinate 75,654 of NZ_CAUVXG010000001.1, read as the reverse complement.
CGCCGACCGGGTCAACCTCAGCTACAACCCCGGGCGGATCGACCCGACCAACACCGCCTTCAGCACCAGCCGCAAGCCGCTGGTCGGCAAGTTCTACTTCAACTCCAAGCCGCTGTTCGTGATCGCCAACCACTGGAACTCCAAGGGCGGCGACAACCCACTGTTCGGCCGTTACCAGCCGCCGACGCTGTCCAGCCAGACGCAGCGTAGCCAGCAGGCCGCTGTGGTGAAGAGCTTCGTCCAGTCGATCCTCGCGATCGACAGCCAGGCTCGGATCGTGGTGGCCGGCGACCTGAACGACTTCACCTACTCCGCGCCCGTGCAGACCCTGGCCAGCGCCGGTCTGACGGACCTACCGGCGACATTGTCCGACGCCGAGCGCTACACCTACGTGTACGAGGGCAACTCGCAGGTCCTCGACCACATCCTGCTGTCGTCATCGCTGACCGGCGCCTCACACAGCTACAACGTGGTGCATGTGAACTCCGAATTCGCAACCCAGCAGAGTGATCACGACCCACAGGTCGTCCGACTCACCCTGCCCTGACCATCACGTTCTGACCCGCGAGCCCTGACCCGCGAGCCCTGCCTCCTGCCGGCCCGGTGCCGCGCCGCGACCCTGCGTCGCTGCGCGGCACCGCGGTCAGCTGCTCTCGACGAGGTGCATGAACTCCACGGTCAGCGCGGCCAGCGCGTCGTACTGCCCCTTGTAGCCGTAACGCTGCCGCAGGGTTCCCCAGTCGTTGAACTCGGCTGCGGCGGCGATGTCACCCGACTCGGGGATCCTGGACTCGAACACGTGCAGTCCGTCGTCCTGCCCCGTCCGTTGGAGGTAGTCCGCCATCTGCTGGTGCAGGGTCACCTCGGAGCGGTACTTGCTGATGACCAGCCCGATCGCGGGGATGTCAACGCCCACGTCGGTGGCGAATTTCGCGATTCTGGACCGGACCTGCGCGATTCCGTAGGTCGACATGAAGTCGGGGACAGTCGGGATGATGTAGCCGTGCGAGATCCTCAGCCCGTTCAGGGTGAGGATGCTCAGATTCGGCGGGCAGTCCACCAGGACGTAGTCGTAGTTGCCGGATATCTTCTCGATCTGCCGCGCCAGCAGCTCGACCGGATCATGGAGGAACTCCCCGGACGGGGCGAGCAGCCGGTCCTGGATGTCGATGAGATCCAGCGAGGATGCCAGCAGGTCGACCTGAGTGACTGTTCGCACCGGCGACACGTCCCGTTGCAGTGCCGCGTCGATGTCGAACAGGCCGTCGGCCGAGCGCGGCTCCACCGCGTCGCGAAAGAGGGTGGCCAACGTCCGGTCCGAGTCGTTCAGGTCCTTCCAGTGCGCCTCGCCGATCATGTAGACGGTCAGGTTCGTCTGCGGGTCGAGATCGACGAGCAGCACACGCTTCCCGTGCTCCGCCGCCATGATCTCCGCGAGCGCGGCAGTGATCGTCGTCTTGCCGACGCCACCCTTAAGGTTGATCGTCGAGACGATGTGCGCCACGTCCATGCCCCCGTTTACGCTGACCGGTCATGCCTGTCACGGCGAGCTCCTCATCCGGATGATCCAGGACACCATAGCGTAAGAGCGCCCGGCAACAGGGGCGTGGATCAAGGAGCAGGGCTGGGGGGAGCCCACAGGGCGCTGACGGGAACCGCGGCCAGGCGGTCGCCCAGCGAAAAGGCCCGAGCGCCAGTGTGCAACACCAGTCCGGCGACGAAACGGTCACCGAGTCGGTCGCGGACGGCGGCGAGGTGGCGGATGTCGCGGGTTGAGACGTCGGCCGCGGCCTTCACCTCGATCGCGACGACACGCAGGGACCGGTCCTCCACTATGAGGTCGATCTCGGCCCCGGCCCGGTCCCGATAATGGAAGAGTGACGGTCTGACCGCCGACCAACCCGACTGCCGCAGCAACTCGGCGTAAACCATCCCCTCAAGAACCGGGCCGTCGACGCCGTGGGACAGTTCCGGGCGCTTGAGCAACGTGATGTCAGCACCACGCAGATGAGCGGCAAGACCAGGATCGGTCACGAAGACCTTGGACGCCCGGATCTCCCGTTGGCTGAGGTTCACCGCCCATGCGGGGCAGCGGCGGACGAGAAAGACCGCTTCGAGAACCTCCAGATAACGATGGACTGTTCGCTCCGGCAGCCCCGCGTCACGCGCCAGGTCGGCCACGTTGAGCAGGCTGGCGTTCCTGGCCGCGACCAAGCGGAGCAGACGTGGCAGTTCGGCTGTGCGCGGTGAGGCCGACACCCCTGGAGCCTCCCGCTCCACCACCGTCTCGACATAGGCGTCGAACCATGCGGCTCGCCTCGCCCCTGATCTGCGGACAGCCTCCGGATACCCGCCTGCGACAGCCCGATCCAGATAGTCGTGCTTGGTCAACTCACCGACCTGGTCCAGCGGCAGTTCGCCGCCAAGGAGCCGGTCAAGGAACGTGTCAACCGTTCCGACCACACCGGTTACAGCCGCACCCGCTACGGCTAGTTCGCTCTGGCTCAGCGGCCACAGCTCGAAGCGCTCAATCCGGCCGGCGAGTGTCTCCGACACACCGCGGTTGGCACTGAGCTGCGAGGAACCAGTCACCAGGAACCGGCCCGGACGTTCGTCCGTGTCGACTGCCACCTTCAGCGCGATCAGCAGCTCGGGGACCCGCTGCACCTCGTCGATGGCGAGGAGCCCCGGACGTCCCATCAGGAAGCCACGTGGATCCGCCTCCGCCGCGACCCGAGCGTCACGGTCGGCCAGGGAGACGTACACACCATTTGGCGAGTCACCGACGATGCGCTGCACCAGCGTGGACTTGCCTGCCTGCCGAGGTCCGACGACGCCGACGACACGGGTGTCGGCCAGTGCTTCGATGATCAGAGGCTGGAGGGACCGGCGCACGTTGAAGACTGAACCGTCGATTCGGAATGAGTCCACCACGGCGTCCATCATGGCAGATTCGCATGGCTCGGATGGCGGATCCGCCGGCTTTGGATGGCGGATCCGCGGCATCAGGATGGCGGATCCGCACCCACCTTGCGCCGGCCGACCTTGGGCTCGATCCGGCGGATCATATAGGCGGTCAGGATCAGCGCGACGACACCCACCGAGGTACCGAGGATGACGTCGGTGAGCCAGGTTGCGGCATTCGGGTCCCACAACGGATCCGGTGGATCACCCCGTGGGCCCGCCCTGCCCAGCGTGCCCAGTTTGGCCACGTCGTTGAGATCGGTGGTCGCACCGAGGGCAGCAAAGCCCCAGCGTGCCGGCGCAAGCCAGCTGATCTGCTCCAGCCCGAAGCGTCCGACCGCGGACACGAGCCCGCCGGACAGCACAAGTTGGCCCATGGTGACGAGGACCAGCACGGGCATGGTCTTGTCGGCGTTGTCCACCAGGGTCGACACAAGTAGGCCGATCATCATCGACGACAGCGCCGCCACGAGCACCGCGATGATGCACTCCGCGAGCGGAGAACCGAGCAGCACCGCACGTGTCGGCATCCGTCCCAGTAATCCGATCAATGTGAAGACCACGCACTGACAGGTGGTGATCGCGGCGAGGACGACGACCTTCGAACCCAGGTAGGCGGTGCGCGACAGGCCGATCGTGCGCTCCCGCCGGTAGATCGGCCGCTCCTTGACGATCTCGCGCACCGAGTTCGCCATCCCCATGAAGCACGCGCACAGCACCAGCACGACCAGCACCTTGGTCGCATCCGGGTTCGGCACCGGCAACGCGGCGAGACCGTCCCGGGCCGGAATCACCCGCGGGATGATCCCCAGCAGGAACGGAAAAGCAATGATCAACCGAAGGTAGGACCGGTCCGCGACCACCACCCGCAGGTAGCGGCGGGTAAGGGTGGACAGCTGCACCAGCACGGGCTGTCGGCCGACGTTGGGTAGCAGCGCAGGAGTCCGTCGGACCAGTGGCGCGACCACCGCGGAGGGGACGTAGTCCTCCGAGGCGCGGAAACGGGCCGCAAGCACCGCGCCCGCGGTAGCTTCCAGCTCGCGGAAGACGGTGACGAACTCCTTGAAGTCCTTCTTCCCGAAGAATCGCAGCGCACCCGCGCTCGGCCCGAAGTACGCCACGTGGCCACCGGGTGCAAGGACCAGCAGATAGTCACAAAGATCAAGAAAAAGCACGCTGTGGGTAACCACGATCACCGTGCGACCTTCACCGGGAGCCGTGGCGGCACCGTCGCTGCCCCGGGCGAGTCCGTGCAGCGCCTCCATCACCGACTGGTCGTTCGCAGGGTCCAACCCGGAGGTCGGCTCGTCCAGAAAAAGCAGTGTCGGACGGGTGAGCAGCTCAAGCGCGACGCTGGTCCGTTTACGCTGTCCGCCGGACAGCCGGCCGACCGGCGTGTCGGAATGATCACGCAACCCCAACTGGGTGATGACCTCGCTGACCCGCGCGCGTCGCTCGTCGGCGGTGGTGTCCGCCGGGAAGCGCAGCTCAGCGCCGTACTCCAGGGCCTGGCGGACGGTCAGCTGACTGTGCAGAGGATCGGCCTGCGGGACGTAGCCGATCCGGCGGCGCAGCTCGTCGTACTCGGCGTAGAGATCACGGCCCGCATAGCGGACCGTGCCGGCATCGGCTGGGCGGAACCCGGTGAGCGCGTTGAGCAACGTCGACTTGCCCGCGCCGCTCGGCCCGACCACACCCAGCAGTGATCGGGCCGGCAGGCGGAAGGTGACGTCGCTCATGAGCTGCTTGGCGCCCGCCCATACGGACAGGCCCTGCACCTCGAACGTCACGTCACCGCTGTCGACATACTCAACCAACGTGTCACCGTCAAGCTGGAACAGATGGTGGCCGATGGCGACAACGTCGCGTTGCGCCACGGGCGCGTGGGTCACCCGTCGGCCGTTGACGAACGTGCCGTTGGCCGACCCCAGGTCGACGACCTCGACGCCACCGTTTCGATCACCGCCCCGGCCCGGCGCACCCCGGCCGACAGCGCCCCGGCCGGCACCACCGACGCCCGCGCCGACACGAAGCTGGGCATGGTGCCGAGAGGCCAGTAAGTCGTCGACAACCAGGTCGTTGTCCCGGGAACGACCCAGGGTCACCTGCCCTGGACGCAAGCGGTGAACCTTGCGCTCGTCCCCGACGATCGGCTGTTCGGACGTGGGCGGGCCGGGCTCGTCGTCGCCTCCCGCGACCGCGGTGGGCAGGTCCGCCCGTCGCTCGGCCGGTCGCTCGGCCGGTCGCTCGCCCGATTCCGGTCCGACGGGCTGTCGTGGCTGTCGTGGCTGTGGGATGAGAACGACCTCCGGGCCGTCCGCGGCGCCAAGGCGGAGCCGGACCTGCGCCGCACTCACGTTGAGGTTGCCCACACGTCGGCCGTCCTGCCAGAGACCGTTGGCACTGGTGTCACGCACATGCCAGCCGTCGGCCGCCGATTCCAGGACGAAGTGGCGCCGCGACACGCGGCTGTCGACGATGACGATGTCGGATTGACGCGCCCGCCCCACCACGTATGGTCCGGAACCAGCCAGAACCACCTGGCCGACCGGGGTGTTGACCTGCAGAGAGGTCCGGTCCACCTGTGTTCCTCTCCCCCGCGGCCAGAGGTTGTCGGCCTCTGGCGGCCCTTGGTACCTCCAAGTGCGTGAAAAGAGCCGTGCTCGCCCGGCCGAGCGGTCCGCACCGATCCGATCGGAACCCCGGTCTCCGGGGCGGACCGCTCACGCCAGCTGAAAGAGATCGTAACCGCCGCCGTCCCGCGAAATTGCGTCTTTTCGACGAAACGGGCCAGTAACCGGTGTCAGCCGACACCGACTGTCATCACGGACACTCGAGCGGCGATCTCCACATGGTCCGTCTGCACGCGATGGCAGCATGTACGCTACCCCCGTCCGGGGGGATACTTCGGGAGAAACCGCGGAGAAACATGCCTTGTCCGTATTGAAGTCGTTTCGTCCACTTGAAGCGTCTTTTGTGTTTCTCGCGACACTCGCCGGCCTCCTCACCTGGTCGCTACCGGATATAACCGGCCAGACGCGGGCGGTGGGGGCTGTGACGAGCGCCGCCGCCGGCGGCGGCGGATCGCCCCGACCGGCCGCATTCGGCAAGACCGGAAAGCTCGTGTTCGGCCTCGGCCCCGCCCTCGACAGCGACTCCACATCGCCCATCGCCGACCAGCTGGGAATGCTCACGACCTGGTACAACAGCCCGAACGACTTTGGGTTCCTGACGAACTGGGCGAAGGATCTCATTCCGCGGGTATACGCGGACCGGCGCGCGATCCACCTCGTCGTGTGGCTCGGTGGCGCCGGTCAGGTCGCCACGGTCCAGACCAAGTACGGCCCGGCGTGCGGCCGGGACTACCCGCTGTCATCAGCGTTTCTCGGTGACACCCGACGACTCGCGCAGATATTCGCCGGTCCGGCGGACGGACCGCCGCTCTACATCACGCTGTTCACCGAGTTGCAGACCTACCCGTGCAAGGCCAACACCTGGGCGGCCACCCCCGAGGTGACCAACTACTACCTGAAGCTGAAGGACCAGTACGTCGCGGCGATGGGCATCTTCCACTCCATGGCGCCGAACGCGAAGGTCTCACTCGGCTGGGGTGGCTGGCAGGCCCGCTGGGACGACCCGGCAAAGGGCGGCGGGCGATCGCTGATCGGGCATTTCGACGACGTGCTGCGGCAGTCGGACTTCCAGAGCTTCCAGGCGATGGACTCGAAAAGCAACGTCGACGACATCCGCAGGATGACCCAGATCCTCGGCAGGTACGGCCCGGTCATGGTTGCGCACTACAAACCCGACGACGGCTCGCCGGCCACCTGGACCAACGACCTGCGGGCGATTTTCACCGACGAATACGTGCGGCAGATCACCGCTGCGGGCCTGTTCGGGTTCAGCTTCATGGACAGCAAACACCTGACCGCCGACCCGGGTTCACTGCAGCTGGCCAGGAACGCCACCATCCGCTACGGCACCCGGCCCGGCTGAGCCGCCACCGGCCGAGGCAGGATGGTCGAGCTGCCGACCCACGATGGTCACGCAGGACGGCTACGGGGTTCGTGAGCATCACGCGGATGGGGGGGACATGCAGCGATTCGACGGCGTCGCCGGCGGACATGCGCGGTGGGTCGTGTCTGCCGGCGATGTCGTCGATACGCTCGAGTGCGGGCACCGGCTTGCGCTGTCCCATGCCCGCGCAGCCGGCGTGCGCCTCGACGACACCGGTGCGCCGATCAGCACGTCCGATGCGGACGACCTGCTGGTCCGCCACGGTGACGCCCATGAGCGGCGCTGGTTGGAGCGGCTCGTGGGCGTCTTCGGCCCGGCTGCGGTCCAGGTGATCGAACGGCCCGAGAACACCCTGACCGCGCTGGCCGCAGCGAGGGATCAGACCCGCAACGCCGTCGCCGCCGGCGTCGCCGTCATCTACCAGGGCGTGCTTTTCGACGGCTCCTTCCAGGGCCGACCCGACTTTCTGATCGCCAGCCACCTCGATCCGATCACCGGCGAACGCACCGGTGAACCGCTACCCGGCCGCTACGAGCCGTACGACGCCAAACTCGCCCGGCATGCCCGCCCCGCCGCGGTGCTGCAGCTCGCCGCCTATGCCCAGGCGCTGCCGACAATCGGCGTGGAGGTCGCGGCGCACATCCACCTGCTGCTCGGCGACGGTCGCCTGGAGTCGCTGCGGGTCGACGACGTGGCACCCATGGTCGACCACGCCCGCACCCGGTTGGCCGAGCAGCTCGCGACCGAGCCGGCGATCCCGGCACCTTCCTGGGCGCAGCCCAGACCGGCGTGCCCGACCTGCGCGTTCGCCGGCCACTGCGCGGCGGGGCGGGAAGCCGCCCGTGACCTGTCGCTGGTCGCCGGCCTGCGCACCGACTCCCGCCGCAAGCTGCGGGCCGCCGCAATCACCACGGTCGAGGATCTCGCCGCGGCTGGTGACGATCAGCGTCCACCGACGATGGCCGCGGCAACCTTCGCCGGGCTCCGGCTACAGGCGGAGCTCCAGGTCATTCAGGACGCTACCCGCACCGACGACGACCCGACCGGCACCGTCACCGTCCGGGTGGTCGTCCCGGACGGGCTCGCGTCCCTGCCCGCCCCGGACCCCGGCGACATCTACTTCGACATGGAGGGCGACCCGTACGCCCTGGGTAACACCGGTCTGGAATACCTGTTCGGCGCCGTGACCCTCGAGGGCCAAAGGCGGCGCGATCATGGCTCCTCCGCGCCGCCGGAGGCCCCGATTCCCGGAACCCTGCAGGGCCAAAGGCGGCGCGATCATGGCTCCTCCGCGCCGCCGGAGGAGATCTTCCACCCGTTCTGGGCGCACGACCGCGCCGGCGAGAAGCGCGCCTTCGAACAGTTCATCGACTGGGCGACCGCGCGGCTCGCCGACCATCCGCGGGCGCACATCTACCACTACGCCCCGTACGAGCCGAATGCCCTGAAGCGGTTGGCGGCCCGGCACGGCACCCGCGAACGGCAGGTGGACGACCTGCTTGCCGGGCACACGCTCGTCGACCTCTACACGGTTGTCCGGCGCAGCCTGAAGATCTCCCAGCGCTCATACTCGATCAAGTATCTGGAACCGCTGTACCTGCCCGGGGCCCGTGGCACGGAAGTCAAGACCGCGGTCGACAGCATCGTCGCCTACGAGAGTGTCGTGGTCCACCTGGCAAACTCCGAGCGCGCCGGCGCCGACCACATCCTCGGTGAGATCGCCGAGTACAACCGGATTGACTGCGTATCCACCCACCGCCTGCATCGTTGGCTGCTGGAGCTGCGCGCGGCGCAGGGTATAGCCGGCCTGGCGGCGGTGGACCCGCCGGTGGGCCTTGACGACGGGGACGCCGCGCCCGCGCCCGCGGCTCATCCTGACGCGGCCGTCGACGCGCTGGTCGCGGGCCTACCGGACGACCCGACGACCTGGACGGACGACGAGCGGGCACGGGCGTTGCTGGCCGCCGCCGTCGGCTACCACCGGCGCGAGAACAAACCGGCGTGGTGGGAGTTCTTCAGCTGGCTCGCCGCCGACCGGGCGGCGCTGGAGGCGAACGACAACTGCGCCGTCCCGCTGGGCTGGACCGTCGTGGAGGACTGGGCCGTCCCGTCCGGGCGGCGCACGCGAACCCGACGGGGCCTGCTGGCCACCCTCGACCCTGACGGCACCCACCCGTACTCCGACGGCGAACGGGTGCGGCTGCTCTACCCGGGGATCGGCGGGGCCGACGGCACCACCCGCGACGGCGAGATCGAGCGTGCCGGCCCGGACCGGCTGCTCATCCGCGAGACCGCCATGCCCGACGGGGCCGGGCATGGCGGGACCACCACCGAGCTGCCGATCGCGGTGCTGCCCGGCGTGCCGGTGCGTCCCGAACCGAAACCGGCCGCGATCGCGGAGCTTGCCAGCGTCGTCGCCGCGGGCCTTGCCAACCGTGCGGCCGTCGACGGCCCGGCGATGGATCTGCTGCGCCGCCGCCCGCCACGCCTGGTCGGACAGCCCGCCGGCCGGGTCGGTCTACCCGACCCGGCCGAGTACGACGGTGACCTGATCACCACCGTGCTCGCCGCCGTCGACGCGCTCGCCGGGTCCTACCTGGCCGTGCAGGGGCCGCCCGGGGCCGGCAAGACCTATCTGGCCGGACGGTTGATCCGCCATCTGGTCGGGCAGGGCCGCACGGTCGGGGTGTGCTCGACCAGCCACAAGGCGATCGAGAACGCCATGCTGACGGCCGTAGGGAGAGGCACCATGGCGGAGCCGCCTCGCCCGGAGGCCCCCCAGCAGCTGACGGCCACCGGGATACCGGGGAACGGAATGCCGGGGAACGGGATACCGGCGGCGAAAAAACTGCGTGCCGGGCAGAAGCCCGACCCCCTCGCGCCGTGGGACTGCCCCCGCGATCTCCGCGCGTTGGTCGCCTGGCGCGCGGCGCACCCGGACGGGCATCTGGTCGGTGACACGTCGTGGGCTTTTGCGAACCCCGCGCTGCGTGCGGAACCGTTCGACGTACTGATCATCGATGAGGCGGGCCAGTTCGCACTCGCCGACACCCTGGCCGTTGCCGGCGCCGCCCGCAACCTCGTGCTGCTCGGCGACCCCCAGCAACTTCCCCAGGTTGTCACCGGGATCCACCCGGACGGCGCAGATGCCTCGGCCCTTTCCCATCTGCTCGGATCGGACGATGTCATCCCGGCCGAATTCGGCTATTTCCTCGATCTGACCAGGCGGATGCACCCGGACGTGTGCGAGCCGGTCTCGGCGCTGGCCTACCGGGGACGCCTGCACGCCCACCCGCTGACCGCCGGCCGCCGCCTCGACGGCATCGCCGCTGGCCTCTACCTGCACGACGTGCTCCACCACGCCAACACCACCCGGTCGGATCCGGAGGTGGCAGCAGTCCGCGGCCTGGTGGAGACCGTCCTGGGCCGGCCTTTCGTCGACCTCGACGGCGAACGCATCCTGAGCGGTCGGGATGTGCTGGTGGTCGCCCCGTACAACCGCCAGGTGCGTGCCATCGACCACGCGCTGCGCAAGGCCGGGATCCACGGTGTCCGGGTCGGGACCGTCGACCGGTTCCAGGGCCAGGAGGCACCCGTGGTCATCGTGTCGCTGACCACGTCCAGCGCGTCCGAGGCTCCCCGCGGGCTGGACTTTCTGCTCTCCCGCAACCGCCTGAACGTCGCGTTGTCGCGAGCGCAGGTACTGGCGGCACTGGTGATGTCACCTGCGCTGCTCGACAGCGCCGCGCGCACGGTCGACGAACTGCGCCTGCTGGCGGGCCTCGCGCGACTGCGAGCCACCGCCCGTACCGGTTTCCCCTCGCAGCGCCGCGAAGCCCACCGGTAATCACCTGTTTCCGGTGGCCTAAGCTTCTGCTTCTGCGGGGAAGAGTGCGCAACGCTGGCGAGAAGTCCAGGACAGCAGAGTCCAGCACACAGCGCGATGTCCGCGCCACGACGGCGCTCCGGACGAGCCGGCTCGCCGGCGACGACGTGAGGGGATGCCCGTGACGGCTGCTGAGATCAACGCGCTCTCGGACGTCGATGCGGCAACCGACATCGGTGTGGCTACAGACATCGGCGCTGGCAGCTCGCTCGCCGCCCCGGCGGGGAAACGCAGGGGGTTTGTCGCGCTGGGAGTCCTCGCCGGGTTCTGCGCACTGTCCGTGGCGTTATTCTGGGACGGCTGGACGGGGCTGGGTAGCAGGGTTTACGGCGGCGGTGACGCCATCCTGTTCTCCTGGTACCTGGCATGGACCCCCTACGCGATCTCCCACGGGCTCGATCCGTTCGTCACCCACTTCCTGAACGCCCCGGACGGCGTCAACATCATGTGGAGCACCGGTGTGCCGCTGCTCGGTGTGGTGGCCGCGCCGATCACCGTGCTGGCCGGGCCGCTCGTGGCCTTCCAAGTGCTGACAACGCTCGCGCCGGCACTGTCCGGCTGGGTGATGTTCCTGGTGATGCGGCGCTGGACCGCCGCGTTCCCCGCCGCCGTCGCCGGGCTGCTCTACGGCTTCAGCCCCTACATCATCGGCGCTTCCTACGGACACCTGCACCTGTCGTTCGCGCTCTTTCCCCCGATCCTCCTGCTGCTGCTGGACGACCTGCTCATCCGCCAACGCACAATCGCGCGGACCGGCGCGCTGCTCGGCGCAGCCGTGGCCGCCCAGGCGCTGATCAGCGAGGAAGTGCTGGCGACATCGGCGGTGGTGGCGGTGATCGGCATCGCGATCCTGTGCGTGCGGCACCGCGACCAGGTGCGCCCGCGTGCCGCGGCGACGGTACGCGGACTCGCGGTCTGCGCGGTCGTCGCCACCGTGCTGCTCGCCTGGCCGCTCTACATCCAGTTCTTCGGCCCACAGCGCGTCCACGGATCAATCCAGCCATCGGACATCGCAGTGTCGGACCTGCTCACCTTCGCCACGCCCACACCACTACAGGCTGTCGGCCCGGACGTCGCCGTTCGGGAGAGCCTGCGGTTCTCCGGCAACGCGGTCGAGGTCAGCGGCTACGTCGGTCTCCCGCTGTTGGCTCTGCTCGCGTTCATCGCGGTGCGGTTGCGCCGCAACCCGCTGGTGGCCGTGTGCGCGCCGCTGTTCGCCGTCGTCGCTGTCCTGTCGCTCGGCCCGCACCTGCACGTCGGCGGGCACGGCACTCGCATCCCGCTGCCATGGCGCCTGCTGGAGCTGGGACCGGTGCTCCACAACGCACTGCCGTCCCGGCTGTCGCTGTACCTCGTGCTGGCGGCGGGCGCGATGATCGCGGTCTGGCTCGACCAGGCACGGCCACCACGGCTGCACGCCGCCACCGGCATCGTTGCCGCCGCCGCGCTCGTGCCGCTGATACCGGCCACGCCCCTCACCTTCAGCACCGTGACACCGAGGTTCTTCACCGGCCCACAGGTCGCCACCCTGCCCGAGGCTGCGACGGCGCTGGTCGTGCCCTACCCGTATCCCGAGCAGAACATCGCGATGCTCTGGCAGGCGCAGGCCGACTTCCGCTTCGTCATGGCGGGTTGCTACTGTACGGTTCCCGACCGTAATGGACGGTCCAGCTTCCATCCGGAGGTCGACCCGCTGAACTCGGCCCTCATCGCCGTCGCGACGGGCCAGAGCACCGCGGCGGCGGCCTTGCGACAACCCGGGTTGGCGGCCACCTTCGACCGCTACCATCTGAATACGATCATCCTTGGCCCCAGCGACCACCACGACGAACTCGTGACCTTGCTGACGGGGCTGGCGGGTGAACCCGGGCGGTACGTCGACGGCGTCGACCTCTGGCTGCTCGACAAAACCCCAGCTCGGCCCTGACAAGGTCGGCCCTGACAAGGTCGGTCATGGCATGGCAAGGTCGGCCGGGGCCCCGGACGGGTGCGGTCATGAACGGTGCGGCTATAAACGGTGCGGCTATGGATGGAGTTCGGGTGGCGCAGATCAAGGTAGTGGTCGAGCGGGTCGTGACGGCGGCGCCGGCGAAGGTCGTCGACGCGCTCGGCGACTACAAGGGCAGCCGCGCCGAGGCATGGCCCGATATGATCACCGACTACGAGGTGGTCGAGGGCGGTACTGGCGCCGGG
>NZ_CAUVXG010000001.1:37968-62151 GCF_963555885.1 Protofrankia sp. Cr2 | reverse complement strand
CCCGGCGCCGCGTCCGTACCGTCGAGGCGGTCGTATCCGCGCCGGTTCCCGGTCAGACCCTCATCGAAGCCGACCAGAACTCCACTCTACGCACGGTCTGGACCGTTACGCCCACCGATGCCGGGGCGTCCCGGATATCGGTGGAGACGAGCTGGTCGGGCGCGAGCGGGATCGGCGGCTTCTTCGAGCGGACCTTCGCGCCGATCGGCATCCGCAAGCTGTGGAACGGTGTTCTGGACAACATCGCGCCTCGGCTGGGCTGACAATCGAGGGGCGGAATCCGACCGGGGGACGGCATTCGGGTGACGGAATCCGACCGGGGGACGGCATTCGGCCAGGATGCGGATTTCGGCCTTCGGCTGCCGTCCCCGGTCGAGCAGTTGCACGACGACCGGCTCGCGCGCCACGGTGTCCGGGTCTTCGTCAAACGCGACGACCTCATCAGCGACGACGTGCCGGGAAACAAATGGCGCAAGCTCAGGCACAACCTGGCCGACGCCACCGCATCGGGGATGTCGACCGTGCTGACCTTCGGCGGCGCCTTCTCCAACCACATCCGCGCGACGGCCGCCGCGGGAAAGATCATCGGAATCGGAACGATCGGCGTGATCCGCGGGGAGGAGCACCTGCCGCTCAACTGGTCCTTGTCGGCCGCCACCGCCAGTGGGATGCGGCTGACCTACCTGGACAGATCCACCTACCGCCGCAAGGACGACCCGGCGGTCATCGCCGACCTGCGGGCACGCTTCGGTGACTTCGTCTGCCTGCCGGAGGGTGGCAGCAACCCCGCCGGGGTCCGCGGCTGCACCGAGATCATCACCGAGGTCGACGCCGCGGGCGAGATCGACTTCGACCTGGTCTGCTGTGCGTGCGGCACGGGTGGCACGTTGGCCGGCATCGCGGCGGGTCTCGCGGCCGGCACCTCCGCTGGCACCTCCGCCGACGTGAAGCCGGGCCGCACGGCCATTGGATTCGCCGCGCTGAAGGGCGGGCAGTTCCTCACCGGGGTGGTCGCAGACCTGCAACGCGCCACCTTCGGCCGGCCGACCGACAACTGGCGCGTCGAATGCGACTTCCACTTCGGTGGCTTCGCGAAAAGGCCACCGGAGCTTCGGTCTTTTGTCGACGACTTCGCTGATCGCCACGAAATCCGGCTCGAAACCGTGTACGTGGCGAAGATGATGTACGGAATCTTCGCCCTCGTGCGGAGTGGCGCGATCCCGCCCCGCACCACCGTCCTCGCCCTCATCACCGGACCGGCCGAGCATCCTCCGCAACACGCCGACGGGCCTTGACGCACAGAACAATGCTTTGACCCGGGCGAGGCGCCGGTGGCGCCCGGTGCGGACTGACCGGACGCCCTGTCGGGGATACGACTACGCGCTGCACGGCCACCGGGCCGGTGTGGTTGACTCAATCCCGCCCGTAGGCGGAGTGTTCCCAGACGGCAGGCCGCGGGTATGGGGGTTGTAAACGTGACGCGCGAGGATACTGGAGTTGAACACACCGACGTGCTGGTTGTCGGGTCAGGGTTCGGCGGCGCGGTAACCGCGTACCGGTTCGCCGAGGCAGGGCGACGCGTCGTCCTTCTTGAGCGGGGAAAGGCGTATCCCCCCGGGTCATTCGCCCGTTCACCGTCCGACCTCGCGGCGAACTTCTGGGACCCGATGCGGGGACGCCACGGGCTTTTCGACATATGGTCGTTCGCCGACTTCGAGGCCGTCGTATCCAGTGGTCTGGGCGGCGGCTCGCTCATCTATGCCAACGTGCTGCTCCGCAAGGACGAGAAGTGGTTCATCCGGGATGCGCCCGCGGGCGGGGGGTACGAGAGCTGGCCGATCACCCGGGCCGATCTTGAGCCGCACTACGCGGCCGTCGAAACCATGCTGAGCGCCCAGCGGTTCCCGGCCGGGCAACCCGGCTACCAGGCATCCCGCCGGACGGAACTGCTGACGCAGGCCGGGCGACGCCTGGGTTACACCGCCGAGCAGCCACCGCTGGCGGTGACGTTCGCATCGGGCGGCGCCCCGCCCGTGCCGGGCGCGCCCATCCCGGATCCGGGCTACGGCAACCTCCACGGACGACCGCGAATCACCTGTGTGTTATGCGGCGAGTGCGACCTCGGGTGCAACTACGGCAGCAAGAACACCTTGGACCACACCTATCTCTCTGCCGCGGCGCATCATGGTGCGGACCTTCGGATCCACCACGAGGTAGGTTCGATTACCCCGCGGGATGGCGGAGGCTACACAGTTGGCTATGTTGTACACACTCCAGGTGACATCGGCGCCCTCACCGCCATCCCGGAGCGGATAATCACCTGTAACCGCCTCGTCCTCGCCGCCGGAACGCTGGGCACCACGTATCTACTGCTGCGCAATCGCGCGGCCCTGCCCGGGATCTCCCGCACCCTCGGCCGGCGTTTCTCCGGCAATGGTGACCTGCTCGGTTTCGTCCGCGGGGTGCCCGGTGCATCCCTCGGCAGCGCGCAGGCACCGGTCATCACCACCGCCGTTCGGGTACCCGACCCGGTCGAGGACATCATCAAAGGTGACGGTGGCATCTCCACCAGCGCTGAGCGCGGCTGTTACATCGAGGACGCCGGTTATCCCGGTTTCGCGGAATGGCTCGTTGAGGCCGCTCAGCTGACCGGTCTGGCCGCACGGGTCGTCGGTGCGGGCTACCAGATGATCCGGTCACGCATCGACGACGACCCGTCACCCCAGATCGGCACAATGATCAGTCGACTGCTCGGCTCGGGGGCCGCATCCGCCGGTTCGATGCCCATGCTCGGCATGGGACGGGACATCCCGACCGGGCGGATGTCCGTGCACGACGACTACCTGCGGATCGAGAACTATCCGGCTGGCAGCAGGCCGTACTTCGACCGGCTGGAGCGCATCATGGCCGATCTCGCGAAGGAGATGGGCGGTGAGTTCCAGCAGAACCCGCTCAGCCTGCTGTCCCGGGTCATCACCGTGCACCCGCTCGGCGGCGCCGGCATGGGCGCGGACATCGCCAGCGGGGTGATCGACCAATGGGGCGAGGTGTTCGGCCACCGGGGCCTGTATGTCGCCGACGGCGCCGCCATGCCCGGACCGGTCGGCGCCAATCCGTCCCTGACCATCGCGGCCTTCGCCGATCGGCTCGCCGAACATGTCCTGGCCTCCGGTCCGGTTCGCGATGCCCACAACGCTTCGGAGGCAACGCCATGACCGAACCGACGAGCCTTGAATTCACCGAGACGATGAAGGGTTTCATCACTCTGGACGAGACCGATCCGCAGCGTGGTTACGAGCAGGGCCGGGCCGAGGCCACCGCACTGAAGTTCCGGCTCACCATCCGCACCGGGGACGTCCATGCCTTTGCCGCCGACCCGATGCGGGAGGCGGTCGCCGGCGGCCATGTCGACTGCGATGTCCTGGGCGGCCGACAGTCGGTCGAGGGAGGCGTCTTCAACCTCTTCGTCGGCGATGCACCCGGGCGCCGGCGGATGCTCTACCGGCTGCCGTTTCAGGATGCGGCCGGGCATCCGCTCACGCTCAGCGGTTTCAAGGACGTCCACGACGACCCCGGGTTCGACCTGTGGCGGGACACCTCGACGCTCTACACCCGCATCCTCGCCGGCCATATCCATGCCGACCCTGCCGCCGAAGCGGGTGCGCGGGTCGTCGCCGCCGGCATCATCACGATCCACATCCCGGACTTCCTGCGACAGCTCACGACGTTCCGGGTATCGGGTTCGGCGCTTGAAGCCGCCCGCGGCCTGGAGACGTTCGGCCGGCTGTTCCTCGGGGACCTCTGGAAGGTCTACGGTGCGTTCGTGCCCGCCGGGAACGCCGACACCATCGGGGAGCCGCGGTGACACAACCACCGCCCCGGCCCGCCGACGACAGCGAACGGGCCCTCGGATTCGCGCGTGCCACCATGACCCGATGGCTCTCACCCTCGCTGCTGTTCGCCACGGCCGTGCGGGTGGGTATCAGCGCAGTACTCGGCTCCTATGCCGACAAGCGGGAGGAGATGGCGGCGCTACCCGCCGCGCCGCCGGCTGACCTGTCGGACGGCACTGAACCGCCGGGTTACGCCGAGCCGGCGCACGATGGTGGGTTGTGGTTCGACTACGTCAGCGACCTCGGGGACGGATTCGACGCGACCTACGCGATGGCCTCGCTGCTGGCCGCGCCGAGCCTCGACCTTGCCGGGACGACGACCCCACGCGGTCGGATGCTGCTGATGGGCGGCGACCAGTGCTACCCCACGCCGAGTATCACCGGCTACGAGAACAAGCTGATCGGCCCGTACCGCGCCGCCATGCCCAGGCGGCCGTCGGATCCGGCCGCGCAGCCGAAGCTTTTCGTGCTACCGGGCAACCACGACTGGTACGACGGGCTCACCGCGTTCATGCGGATCTTCTGCCAGGGTTCGAGCATCGGCGGTTGGCGCACCGAGCAGACCCGCAGCTACTTCGCGGTACAGCTCCCGCACCGATGGTGGCTACTCGGGATCGACATCCAGTTCGACTCCTACATCGACGATCCCCAGCGCCGGTACTTCATCGAGATCGCGGCGCAGATGCGTCCCGGTGACGCGGTCATCCTGTGCTCGGCGAAGCCGAGCTGGATCAGCGCGGCCGACGGGGACGCCGAGGCGTACGCCGTCCTGGACTACTTCGAACGCACGATCATCAGGAAGGTCGGCGCACAGGTGCGGGTGTCCCTGACCGGAGACCGGCACCACTATGCCCGGTACAGCGAGATCGGTGGCACCGCGCAGAAGTTCACCGCCGGCGGTGGCGGTGCTTATCTGTCTGCCACCCACCGGCTGCCACAACGGCTGGTTCTGCCGCCGCCGGCGTCGCGCGCACCGTCCAAGTCCGACCCGCCTGTGCACTACCAGCTGGCCGCCCCGACCTTTCCCGATGCCCGGACGTCCCGCCGCCTAGCCGTGGGGATCTTCCGCCTTCCGGTGCTGGCTCCGGGCCTGGTCGTCCTACTCGGTGGCGTCCAGGTCCTGCTTGCGTTGACGATCGGCAGCGGCAGCGGCAGCGGCACCGGCACCGGTGCCGGCACGCGAGGGACCGTGGGCCGCATCGACGCGATTGCGGCCGGGCTACGGCACGCCAGCGTCCCATGCCTGTTCGAGGGTCTGATCAACAGTGTTCCCGGGCTCGCGCTGAGCCTCGGGGTCATGGGTGCGGGCGTCGCGCTGACCAAGGCCGGCCGTACCGCCCACGGTGCCGTCGCCGGAGTCGCGCACGGGCTCACCCAGCTCGTCCTTGCCGTCGCAGTCCTGGCCTGCGCTGTCACCGTCGCCAGCCCGCTGCCCGGCACGTGGCTGCTGGCCGGGGTGCTCCCGCTGGTGTTCGCGGTCGGCGGTCTGGCCGCCACCGAGGTGCTCGCCGCCTACCTCTGGCTGGCCGACCGCATCGCGGGCCTGAACACCAACGAACTGTTCGCCGCGCAGGGAATCGCCGACTACAAGAACTTCCTGCGGCTGCGCATCGGCCCGGACGGGCAGTTAACAATCTATCCTGTCGGGGTTCGCGCCGTCCCGAAACGCTGGCGCTTCGCCCCGGACGCCGCGGCGGGCACGCCCTGGTTCACCCCGACCGACCGGCCCCTGGAGGCTTTCCTCATCGAACCGCCTATCACCCTCGCCCGAGCCGCTCCTGACCAGCCGCCGCCGGTCGTAACAACGGACCCGCCGTCCGCCGGTACCGAACCGGCCAGCCACTGACCACCGCTGGCTGGAACAGGGCTCACAGGTACCTGTGGACCGGACCGAGATCGCGCTGGCGAGAACCATCGGATTTCTTCGGGAAGACATAGGTGCACCACTCGCGAGACTGGTACCGTACAACATTCAGATCCTTCTTCTGACTACATTCTTCAACATACGGGAAAACCCAAGCGGCGATCAGGTCGAAACCCTTCGCAGATGGTTCTGGTCCACCTCCTGGTCAGGCTTTTTCGCCGGGGCCGACTCAACCCAGGTCAAGAACTATCTGAACACCATGAAAATTTTCGCGGATGGCGGACCGGGACCCGAAGGTCAGAATCAAGTGGCCCGGCCGTTTCCTGATCGTTTTGACATGCGCAGCACCCGAATCAGGACCTTCATTCTGTGGGAACTGCAGGAGCTGCAAGAGCGCCTGGACTCCACCGGTGCAGTCATCGACGTTGTGGGGACACTTGAGCGTGCTGACACCAGGGCCTACCGGCAGATCACCACGGAAAAAACCGACGGGGCACAGAGCCCAGCCAACCGAATCATTTCCCCGACGCAACCCGGAACATCCGTTCGACGCGCCCTGCGGACTCTTCCAGCTGACATCAACCTGGCGGTTCTCCAGAGTCACGGCATCCCCGCCGAACTACTAGATCATCTCCTGGCGGGCAACGACGTCGAGTTCATAGCCGGCCGCGCCGAATACCTGGCGGGCCGGGAACGGGAACTGATGACGAAGTTCGGGATCCGGCCGGCTGATTCGGCACTGGGTAGTACAGACATCGATACAGAGTAGATTGCGTACCAGACCGGGATGATCGTATCCGCCGTGGCTACGCTGATCCCCTATCGTGGACCTGTGTCCTATCAGCGTCTGGTACTCACGCTCAGCTGCCCCGACCGGCGGGGCATCGTCGCGGCGGTGTCCTCCTTCATCACCGCGTCCGGCTGCAACATCGTCGAGGCTCAGCAGTACCTGGACCCCGACACCACCCACTTCTTCCTGCGCCTTGCCGCTGACCTCGAGGAGCCACGCGCCAGCCTGGACGATCTACGCGACGCTTTCGGCGCGGTCTCCGAAGCCTTCTCGATGGACTGGCAGATCTGGGACGCCGCCGTCCGACCCCGAATAATAATCATGGTCTCGCAACACGATCACTGCCTGGCCGACCTGCTGTCACGTCGCCGTGCCGGGACACTGCCCGTCGAGATCATCGGTGTCGTGTCCAACCACCGTGCCGCCGAGGAGCTGGTCCGCTGGCACGGCGTGCCCTTCCACCACCTGCCGGTCTCGGCGCAGACCCGGGCCGACCAGGAGCAGCGGCTGCTCCAGCTGGTCGCCGCCGAAAACGTCGATCTTGTCGTGCTCGCGCGTTACATGCAGATCCTGTCCGCCGACGTGTGCAAGGAGCTCGAGGGCAGGATCATCAACATCCACCACTCGTTCCTGCCGAGCTTCAAGGGAGCCCGGCCCTACGCCCAGGCACACGCACACGGCGTGAAGATCATTGGGGCTACCGCCCACTACGTCACACCGGACCTCGACGAAGGCCCGATCATCGAGCAGGACGTCGCCCGGGTCGACCACGGCTGCGACGTCGACCGGCTCGTTGCCGTGGGCCGCGACATCGAGGCTCAGGTACTGGCCCGAGCCGTGCGCTGGCACGCCGAGCACCGGGTGCTCCTCAACGGCGTGCGCACCGTCGTCTTCGCCTGACCAACCGCCAATAGGGGGCGCGGCGTCGCGGGGCCGGGGCACGCACCTATTGCCGGGCGCTCTAAGGATGTGATTCTGGTGCTGCTACAGCAGCACCAGAATCACATCCTTGAGGGCCGGCCGAACCAGGGACCGAACCAGGGACCGAACCAGGGACCGACGATCATCGGAGCGGGACGGTGGCCCCGTCGCTGAACGGACCGTCGTGCAGCTCCAGATGATCAGCAGTGACGTCGCGGGGGATGTCGAAGACAAGGGTGCCGCTCGCCGTTTCTCCCGCGGATATGTTGCCCCAGATGTCCTCGGAAAAGGCGGCCCGCGACAGGAGCTGACTGGAATCGTGGTCCGCTCCGGCGCTGTCGACAAGCCGTTGCGGAGCCAACGACAGGTTCCGGGTCGAGCTGCCGGCGTTGTGCGCGGTAAGCGCGACCAGACAGTACTGGCCGTCCGGATGCCTGGTGATCAATGTGATCTTCAACTGATCAACACCGCATTGCACGCTCGTCGCGGTGAACTCAAGCTGGCCGTCCCGAACCGGGACGCCGAGCCCCACCTTCGCGGACGGGGATCGAGACGGGGCCGCCGAGCCCGCGGCCGAGGAGCTGGGGGCGGCGGAAGGCCCGCCTGAATCGTTGCCGCCCAGGCTCCGCAGGGCCACCCAGCCGACCAGCAACAGGAGCACGGCGGCCAGGGCCAGCAGCCACCCGCGGCGTGGCCGCGACGGCGCGGCATGCGGGTACAAGGGAGGCGGGGCCTGGGCCGCGGGCTCGACGAACCGCGCCGGCTGGCCGGACTGGCCGGACTCCGCCGGCTGCCAGAACTGCGCCGGCTGCACGAATCGCCCCGGTTGGCCGGACTGCGGCGCCGGCTGCCCGGCCTGGCCCGGCGGATAGCCGGTCGCGAATGCCGGCGGACCGAGGCGGGTCGGCGGCACGACAGCGGCCATCCGCTGCGTCCGGCCGAGGATCTGGTCGATCGGAGTGGACGCGTTGACGTCCGCGTTCCCCTCAACCAGTCGCATGAGCAGATCACGAGCGGCCGGCCGGGCCCGCGGATCCTTGGCCAGCGCGATCTCGACCAGCCCTCGCAGCGGATGGGCGAGGCCGGTCAGATCCGGCGCCGCGTCCACGATCCGCTGCCCCAGGTTCGCCTCGGCGGCCGGCCCGAAACATCCAGGTTCGGTGAACGGATGGCGGCCCGTTCCCGCATAGCTCACCAGAAGACCCCAGGTGAAGATGTCCGCGGCCGGACCGATCGGATCGTCGAGGATCTGTTCGGGCGCCATCCACCCGCTGGTCCCGAAGATCAGACCCCGGTCAAGATCATGGCGTCCGGTGGCCGCGGGCTTGGCTATCCCGAAGTCGATGACCCTCGGCCCGGACAACGACATGATCACGTTGGCCGGTTTGAGGTCACGGTGGACGATCCCGGCACGGTGGATGGCCGTCAGCGCCGTTGCCACCCCGATCGCGGTACCGGCCAGGGTCGAGGCGGGCAGCGGACCGTCCTCCATGACCACCCGGTCCAGCCGCCTGCCCTCGATGTACTCGGTGACGAGGTACGGCGGATAGGCGTCCGGGTCCGCGTCCAGCACCGAAGCGGTGCAGAACGGCGAGACCCGCCGGGCCGCCGCCACCTCGTGCCGGAACCGTTCCCGGAAATCGTGGTCGGCCGCGAGATCCGGCCGGATCAGCTTGACCGCGACCTGGCGGCCCGCCGTGTCCCGACCGAGATACACCGTGCCCATGCCACCGGCGGCAAGGCGACTGTCCAACACATACCTGCCGACCGATACCGGGTCGTCTGCCTGTAGCGGCTCCAGTGGTTCCGCCGTCGCTCCACCCCCCGCTCGACCTGGCCGTGTCATGCGCGCCGCCGTGCTGGTGCCCGCCTGTTCATAACCCCCCGCTCATAACCCCCCGCTCACAGCCCACCCGCCGGTAGTCCGCCAGCGGGTGGCCCGCCAGCGGGTGGCCCGCTCGCGCACGGTTCCCATCGTCACTCATCCCACGGCCGGCGCGGGGGCAGAATCCGCAACAACCAGCATGCTCTCGAAGGACGGACGGCGCGGCATACCGGACCGCCCGCCCGCGCGCCGGACGGCCAGCGTCTGGTGGACCTGGGCCTGGCCGGCTTCGAACATCAGCGCGGAGCCCGCCATGTACAGCCGCCATACCCGGGCCCGGGCCTCGCCGACCTCGGCGACGGCCTCGGCCCAGTGGGCCTCAAGGTTGCCGACCCAGGCGCGCAACGTCGGGCCATAGTGTTCGCGCAGATTCTCGATATGCCAGAGCTCGAAACCGGCCGCCTGCATGACGCTGACGAGCACGCCGATCTCGTGCAGCTCGCCGTCGGGGAAGACATACCGTGCGACGAAGTCACGTCCGGCCGGCAACGGCAGCGGGCCGAGCCGCGGACGGTTACGCGCCTGGCCGGCAGGGTCGCCGGGGAAGGCGATGCCGTGGTTGAGTAGCCGGCCCGCGGGCCGCAACAGATCGAACAGGTTACGGAAATAGACCGGCAGCATCGCGGCACCGACGTGCTCCACCATCCCGATGGAGCTGATCGCGTCGAACGGGCCGTCGTTGACGTCCCGGTAGTCCTGAAGCCGGATCTGGAGACGGTCGGCAAGACCCGCGTCGGCGATCCGCCGCCGGGCCAGGTCTGCCTGGTTCGGCGAGTTGGTGACGCCGACCCCCTCGATTCCGTGGTGCCGGGCGGCGTGGATCAGCAGGCTGCCCCAGCCGCAGCCTACATCGAGCAGTCGCATTCCGGCACGCAGACCCAGCTTGGCGCAGACCAGCTCGTGCTTGGCATCCTGGGCCGCCGTGAGCCCCACGTCGGGCGTTGCCCACAGCCCGCACGAGTACGTCATCGCCGCACCGAGAACCTGCCGATAGAAGGCGTTGGACAGATCGTAGTGATGGGCGATGGCAGTGGCATCCCGCGCCCGGCTGTGGCGGCGGCCCCGCGGCCTCGCCTCGGCCGTGGGTGGTGGTGGGGGCAGGGTGCCCAACAGGCGCAGCAGCGTCGCCGCCGCGCGCAGCACGGTCGGCGTCAGGGCCTGGACCCCAAGGTGGCTCCGCAGGTCAAGGGCGTCGAAAATGTCGCCTTCGACGTCGAGCTCACCGGCCACATACGCCCGCGCGAAACCGAGTTCACCGGGACGGAACAGCACCCGCCGCATTGCCTCCGGCGTCTGCACGACAACCTTGGTCGGGGTTTCGGGCCCGACGGCCGTCCCGTCCCACAATTCGATTCGTACCGGTGGTTTCGGCCCGACGAGACCCGTCAGCAGATCGATCACGACACCGGACACGGCGGTTGCGCGCATGCTGGTCCCCGAACCAGCGGCTGCGGGCACACCGGCCCTGGACGAGTCAGTTCCCGACACTGCAGCGTCACCCAGGCTCACGAGCACCTCCTCGCCGACCGCGTCCGGTGCGGCGGGAACCCACTCGCCGCGCGCTCGGCCCACCGCCATCATCGCTGTCGGTCACGGTTACGTCCCGTCACAGCCGCGTGTCGGGACGCAACCCCGGTCTGGGGCCAGGTCTTCGGTTGCGGTCAGGTCCTGGGTTGGGTCAGGTCATAGACCGTCTGCCCACCGATGGTCCTCGCGGTGAAGGTGCTCTGCACCCAGGACGTGATCCCGCTGTTCCCACGGCCGCCGAAACCGCCGCCACCACCGAAACCGCCACCCGAAATGTAGTAATGGATATCGTGTTCCGCGACGTACTGTTTGAACTCGGTGAGCGTCGGTGCCGGGTCACCGCCGTTGAAGCCGCCCATCGACATGATCGCGGTGCCGCTGGCAAGCTCGAGCGATCCGGCCGTCTGGGATCCCGACGTTGCCGCAACCCAGCGGTAGCCCTTCTGGCCGTTCCTGAGCAACTGGACGAGCTCGGAGTCGGCGGTCGCCCCACCACCGAAACCGCCGCCACCCGGCTGTCCACCGCCGCCGGCGCCAAAACCGGGGACGTTCCCGCCGCCGAGGAATTGGCTCCCCCTCGCGCCGGGGAACCCACCGCCAGGGAATCCACCGCCACCGGCCGTAGCCGGCCCGGCGGTCGGGGTCGCACCCATATGGGGCGTCGAGGCGGTGTGGAGGGCGTACGCGGCCGACGGCGCTCCCAACACGATCGCCACCGCCGTGGCCACACCCGCCACGGCAACGGTGATCAGCGGACGACCGGCCAGCCGACGACTGACCAGCCGACGACCGATCAGCAGGGCGACAGCGCCGAGGATCGCGGCGACCAGCACGACGAACCGCAACGCCGGGAACCAGTCGGGGCTGCGGTTCAGCAGCACGAACGACCACGCGCCGGTGCTCCCGACAGCGGCCGCCGTCAGCGTCCGGGCGACCCAGGAGTTCCGCGCCCGCCACAACGCAGTGCCACCGAAGGCCACGACGCCGGCGATGCCCGGCGCCAGCGCAACCGTGTAGTACGGATGGATGGTCCCGCTCATGTAGCTGAACACAACACCGGTGCCGAGCGTCCACGCGCCCCACAGCAGCAGGCCGGCGCGGACGCGGTCCGTGCGCGGCGCCGTGCGGGTGACCCACAGCCCGCCCACCAGGACGATCAGCGCGGCCGGCAGCAGCCAGGAGATCTGGGTACCGAACTGGCTGCCGAACATCCGGTGCCAGCCGGTCGGACCGCCGAACATCCCACCAGGACCGCCGCCACCGCCGGCGCCACCGAACCGACCACCGCCGGACGCGCCTTGCAGGTACTCGGCGACACCGGCCGGAAGCTGCCCAGCGGCCTGGCCGCCGGGGCCGTTGCCCCCGCCGCCGTTGCCACTACCGCCGAAAATCCGTCCGAGCCCGTTGTAGCCGAAGGTCAGCTCAAGAAAACTGTTGTC
This sequence comes from Protofrankia sp. Cr2, assembly GCF_963555885.1. Lineage (NCBI taxonomy): Bacteria > Bacillati > Actinomycetota > Actinomycetes > Frankiales > Frankiaceae > Protofrankia > Protofrankia sp. Cr2. The sequence goes on along the minus strand of NZ_CAUVXG010000001.1, from coordinate 49,832 downwards.
GGTCGAGCCGCCGATGAACGGTCGGGCATTCTTCGGCCACAACTCCACGGCCGCCACGAACCAGCCCGCGGCGACCAGCATTGCGCCGACGCCGACCAGCAAGCCCAGCAACCGCCGACCGATCGAGGTCGGAGCTGCCACCAGATACACAAGCCCGAACGCGGGCACCGGCAGGAACGCCTGCATCATCTTGGTCAGGAAGGCGAACCCGACCGCCACGCCCGTCAGGGCGATCCACCGGTAGCTGCCGTCCTCAGTCGCGCGCACCACACAGTAGGCGGCGGCGACAAGCAGCAACGTGAGCAGCGCGTCGGGGTTATTGAACCGGAACATCAATACGGCGACCGGCGTCAGGGCCAGCATCGCGCCGGCAACGAGACCCGCACGCGGCCCGATCCAACGGCGAACCGCGAGATAGAGGATGCCCACGGACGCCACGCCCTCCAGCGCGTCCGGTACGAGCATGCTCCAGCCACTGAAGCCGAAGATCCGCCCGGACAGGGCCATGACCCACAATGACGCCGGTGGCTTGTCCACCGTGATGAAGTTCGACGAGTCGAACGACCCGAAGAACAGTGCCTTCCAGCTCTGTGTGCCGGCCTGCACCGCGGCGGCATAGAAGCTGTTGGCGTTGCCGGACGCGCCGAGCCCCCACAGATAGAGGACCGCAGCCGTGGCCAGCAGAACCAGCAGTGCCAGGCGCACCCACCAGGGGTCCCCGGCCTGCCCCCGCAGCCACCGGGGCAGGCGTATCGCGGGCTCGCCCGGCGTTGTGCGCGAAGGCTCACCCGGCGCCTGCGGCGATCCCTCCTGACGCTGCTCCGGGAGGTCGACGTCGGGCCTGACCGACCCCCAGTCGAGGTCGCCGACGTTCGTGGTCATTGCGTGATCCCCTCGATATGCCGGTCCGGCGGACGTTCCGTTGCTGATGGCGGGGATCCCGGTGACAGCGGTGACAGCGTCCTCACGTAAGCGTTACCGCCGACACCACAAAGGTCGCGGGCCTGGCCGAGCCTGTGCCGGAACTGCCGGAACCACCGCCTGTGGTGCCGCCACCCGAACCACCCGAGCCACCGGACCGGTCGTCGCCGGCTGCGTCGGCTGAAGGACTACCGCCGGCTGAAGGACTACCGCCGGCTGCGCCGGCTGAAGGAGCTGAGCCCCGGACGTCGGCCATGCACTGTCGGAACGCTTCACGGACCGTCGAATCTGTCATGTCCGGGCGGGGCTGCCCGTTGCTGCCGTCAAGCGTGATGCCCTTGTCCTTCAGGCATGCCTGGAGCTTCTCCAGATCGATCGCAGGCCCGTTGCCGTCCCGCAATCGCCCACCGCCTGGGAATCCGCCACCGGGCAACCCTCCGCCCGGGAATTCACCACCCGGGAATTGACCCCCTCGTGACCCGTAACCGGAAGGCCCGTCCGCGGGAATGGAACTGTTCACGGCCTGACTGCTGCCGGCTCCCCCGCCCCCGGCAGCCATGACAGCTGCGCTGGTACCCAGCACGACGGCGAGTACCGCGACCGCGGCAATCAGGCCACCGCGCCGGCTGAGCCGTCGGCCGGCCCCGGTAGCGGGCGCCGCCGCCGTGGGAAAATCCGTCGACCCACCCGTCGACCCGGCTGCCGGGCGGGCTTCGGGCCGACCCGAGCCGACCCACCAGGGCGCGTCGGCCTGGGCCGATCCGAGGGCATCCACTGACGTGGCTATGGGGACGCTGCGGATCAACGCGGCCACATCGGCGACCGACGACGCCGCGCCGACCAGCTGCGGCCGCACCTGAGCCCTCAGATCAGGCGGGACATCGACACCCGGCGGAGTGACCAGCACCAGGACGGCGTCAGCGGGTCTGGCTGTGAGCGTCGCCAGCAATTCCCGTTCGTACATCGTGATGACGAGGATCATCTGTACCGGCGATCGTGGCCGCTGCCCGGACAGGTCCTCACCTGCCGAGTCCGCCGCACCTACCGAACCGGTGGACGGTCGATCATCCAGCCGTTGTCCGAAGGGTGGTTCAGTCGACGGCGCCAGGACCTCATAACCGGGTCCGAGCGCCTGCGCCAGCACGCCCGGGTCGGCGGGGAGACTCGGGCTCACCCACACGTGTGTCATGTGCATACCGTGGCGGTTGCGCCTGAGGAGAAGCTTTCGGAATCCTTGGGATGTCCTTGTGGATCGCAGCCAGCGGCATGGAGCAGGTCTGAGCTCGACCTGAGAGCAATATGAACGCTGGTTAGAGCGCCCGGCAATAGGGGCGCGACGCGTTCACTCGCTGTAACCGTCCACACCGACCAACGAATCGTCCGGGCGCCCGACTGGCGTGACCGAGCACCTCGCGGGTGCAATTGTCGCCCTCGAGTCAGCAGCCGGATATTCCATTGCTTTTATAGTGAAACCGTTGTGCTATGAGCACACCAGCTGACCGGAGCTTGACAGGCCAGCACGGACCGGTCACGTCGGGGGGCGCCATGATCATCGACGGCGGTACCACCGAACTGGCCATGATCGTGGTGGACGGAACCGCCGCGCCGCCGTGGATCGTTGTACTGACCGGACTGGCCGCCGTCGCGGCGGTCGTACCCAGGTGGACCTGGCGAAACAGCGGCCACCTCGACACGATCGTGCACGAGGGTGGCCACGCCTTCGTCGCCTACCTCCTCGGACACTGGGTCTTCGGAGTGTGGCTGTTCTCCGACACATCGGGCCTGACCGGCACGTACGGTCGACCCAGCCGGCTCGTCAACTTTCTTGTGTCAGCGGCTGGTTACGCCGCGCCGCCAGCATTCGGGCTGGGCGCAGCCGTCCTGCTGAACGCCGATCACATCACCGCGACACTGATTCTCGCCCTCGTGGCACTGGTCGCGCTCTTCCTCGTCGTCCGCAACCGCTTCGGAATACTGATCGTTACCGGCGCCAGCTCCGTGATCATACTGGCACTGTGTTCGGCGTCGGCGAGCACGCAGAGCGCCCTGGCGTGCTTCCTCACCTGGTTTCTACTGCTGTCCGGGCCGCGGGCCGTCCTCGACCTGCACCGGGCCCGCAAGAAAGGATCATCATCCTCGGACGCAGACATGATGGCCGAACTCACCGGCATCCCCGGCGTGTTCTGGGTGCTCGGCTTCGGTGCGCTCGCCATGGTGTGCCTGTTCCACGGAACGCGCCTGCTGCTCAGCTGACACCGACCCGCTTCCGGTGATCGGCCCACCGACCCGCTTCCGGTGATCTTTCGAGGTTTGTAACATCATCGAGGGCAAGTTGATCATACAAAGCTCGAAAGATCGCCGACTGCGGATAATACGATGTCATCGGGCCGACGTCCCGATGGTGATGTTGTTCACGAGGTCGACCCAGGCCCGGCGTACAGGGACATTCCGCTGATCACCCACTCTTTACGGTCAGTCGACGTCCTGGTGTCAGATGTGTTACATGGGTTAAGTGCGCCAGGACGGGTAGAGCTGTTCCATGGCTCGACACCGGAGGGGTCCGACAGCCCAGCGCATGCCGAACATCAGGTACTCACGCAACGTCACGCACCGCATGTCCGCCATCCGTCGCGCGGGTCGCGCGGCACGGATGACCCGCCCGACAGGTCCTCAGTTGTTGTTCACCGCGACCGCAGTCGCGGCTGTACTCGCCATGCCCACCGATGCACTCACGGCATCGTCGACGGCCTCACCGTCGACGGCCTCACCGTCGACGCCGGCCAACGCCCAGGCCGCGCCGGCCACCAGCGGCACCGCGCCCACCAGCGGCACCGCGGGCCAGCCAGCCGTCGCGACGCCGGTCGGGCGGCCCAGCCCGTCCACTGATGAGCAAGTCACACAGGCGGTGCGGACGAGCCCGCTGCTCGGTGAGGTCCCCCCGGAGCGCATCCAGGTAGTCGACGTCCACGTATCCACGATCGATCCGACCGTCGCGGTCGCCCACGTCGTGCCGACCGGCGGCGAAACCGACCCAGCGACCGCGCTGCTCACCCACCCGAACGACCGCTGGAGCGTCGTCGAACTAGGTACAGCCGGCGTCGGCTGCGACCGCCTCAGTGTGGCGGTCCAGCACGAACTCGGGCTGGACTGCGAGGTTTCGTAGCCGGCCAGAGTGCGAGGACGTGCAGCCCTTAGTGGTCTGCGAGACACCTGCGATGTGGAGCTTCGCAGCCTGGACGGCCGCGGCAACCGCCGCGGCCGTCCAGGCTGGTCCGTTCCGTCAACTGGCGAACGTCAACGCCGACAGCAGGGCGACAGCAAGGATGATCGTCCCGCGTATCGGCAGCTGCCACCGCTCGACCACCGCGCGCCGGTCGCTGACCGCGGACAGCGGCCCGGCCATCATCATCAGCATGATCCCGGCCCATACCAACGCGAACAGCGGACGGTTCGCATGCGTGTCGAAGGCGTAGATGACGATGGATGCGACCAACGTGAACGCGAAGGCGAACTGCGGCAGGACGAGCACGGACATTTTCGGCTGGAACGCCTTCTCGGTGGTACCGGATGAGCGCGGCCGGTAGCCGAACGCCACCCAGACGAAGGCGATCAGATACAGCGGGGCGATGAACAGTGAACTCGCAACGGTTCGGGTCGCGCACCCGCGGCCCGCATATGCAACGATGAATAGCGTTGAACCGAGGAGATAGGGCACGCCGAACAGCAGATAATGCTGTTCAGTCGCGCCGGAGGACACCTGCGTCCGCAGGATGATAGCCAGCGGCGGACCCACCAAAAAGACCATCTGGACGACGGCCAGCAGCGGGCTGAGGCTGGTGTGCAGATAGTGTGCCCGCTGCCAGCCCCGCAGACCCGGTTTGCGCAACGGGTTGTCGAACAGCAACAGGCGCATGTGGTCCATAGCCCACCGCAGGCGCTGTTTGGCGTAGACGGCCGCGGTCGCCGGTGCCGTCCCGATTGATATCGGCCGGGCGTGGTAGACGCTTGACCAACCACGGGCGTGCAGTTCGTACGAGGTCTGCACATCCTCAACCAGATTCCATTCGCTGAATCCACCGACCGACTCGAGCGCGGACCGACGGTAGAGGGCTCCGTTACCGGTGGAGAACGCGCTGTTGTCACGGTCCTTCGCCGGCTGGATGGCCCGGAAAAACATGGAATCAGCATTGTTCAGGACATCCCGCCGGCCCGTGTCGAAACACTGGGCGGTGCAGACGAACCCGACCTCCGGATCACGCAGATAACCGACTATCCGCTCCCCCACGTCCGGCACGACGAGGTGATCGGCGTCCAGGGTCAGGATTGCGTCGCCGTCCGTGCGGGCCAGCGCATGGTTGAGATTACCGGCCTTTCCCGGCGTCCCGTCGACGCGGGTGAAGCACGGTATGCCCAGCCGGGCGGCGAGCGCGTCGATTTCCCGCCAGTTCTTCCGGCCGGCGAGGCGACCGTCGTTGAGAACGTAGGTCTGGTGCGGATAGTCGATCGCCAGGGCGAAGCGCAGCGTCCGCTCGACCATGGACGCCGGCTCGCCGCACACCGTCACGAACACGTCGAGGGTGCCAGCCGGCGGCCCGGCGCGGCGGACCGCACCCGGCCGCATCCGACCGACCATGACCGCCGTCCAGGCGACGGTCACATAACTGACCAGTTCGGCGCCATAGAAGAAGGAGCCGAACACGCCGGTACCGGCGAGCGTTCCCGCTCGCCATGCCAGGTAGATCGCGCCCAGCACGATGACCAGCACGCCGGTCACCGGTCCCAGCCGGCCGCTGACCGGACCAGCCACCGGGACGTCCCAGCGGCGCCGCGAAGCTCCGTCGGTCGGTACCCGTGGCCGAGGCACCCACGGTGCCAGGCCATCGGGAATCGGCGCGGTGGCGTCGACGGGCGCTACGTCGCGAGCCATACTTGTCACCTTTCGAAAACATTCGCCTATTAGTGCTACGGGGACTGCGGCCGCCGGGCGCGCGATCTGACGATCGTCGCGCGCCCGTTGGCCCTCTAGAAGGCCGCTGGTCACACAAGTGCCCGCCGTGCCCCACCGGCCGAAGTTTTAATGAATGCTCTTCTCCAAACTGGTCCGGGCCGGACTGACGCCAACCGGAGGACGGCGGGTTCGCCCCGATGATGACAGGTGGCGAGTGTCAATTCGAACACAGGGTAGCCAGTTGGACACTTTCGGGAACGATCAATGCCGGGACCGGCGAGACTACACCTGACTTTGGTCGGTAATCGAGGAGTTCGCTCCCGCGCCACCGATCGCAGATTGCCGGGATTGTTCACCACTTCAGCAAACGAGCCATGCGGCGTGAGCGGGATGAAATGTCCGTAAATTGACGAGTGTGACCGCCATGACAAGTGGCCACAAGGCGGTGGGCGCGTGACGACGGTCATATGCCCAACCGATTACGGCGGTGACCCGCCACCCTTATGGGATCATGAGAATGTACCCGTTGTCGTGTCCGCACCGGGACAAGGCGGGAAAGTGAACCAGCCGGCTGACAGCCGCGCAATCATGGCTTCTCTCGCGCAGCTGGCGACCCCAAGGAAGCACGCACGCTAGGAGTCCGGCGATGAGCAGCACCCGGCCGATCGGGCCGCAGCGGAACGAGCCCGGTTTCGACGCACTGTCGGAGGCATTGGATGAGGCGGCCACCGCCGTCCAGCGCCTGGAACCCGCCGCGCGGCAGCAGGCCGAGCAGCTCCGTCACGCAGTCGAAGCGCTCCACGGCAGCGGTATCAACGCGATCGTCCGGACGCTGCGCAGCGACCCACGCGGCCGCGAACTTCTGTTCGAACTCACGGACGACCCCGTGGTGCACCTGCTGTTCTCGGTCCACGGGATCATCCAGCCCACGCCGGTGACTGAATCGCTGCACGCGCTCGACACGGTCCGGCCCTACCTGCGGGCCCACGGCGGGGACGTGGAACTGGTCCGGGTCGACGGAGATACCGCGTTCCTGCGGGTGAACGGCACCTGCAACAGCCGCGCCCTGACCGGAGTCACGCTGCGCGAAGTAGTGAAGGACGCCCTGGTCGGCGGGGTGGCGTCCATCGCGCGGGTGGTTATGCTCGCGGGCGAGCCACCACCGACGCTGATACCGCTGGGTCCCGTCCGCACCCGCGACGGCGGTTGGGTGGCGGTCGGCACCACCACGGAGCTCTCCCACCAGCAGATCACCGCGCTGCATCTCGAACGAGCCGACGGCACCGAAGCCGACATCGTGGTCATCAACCACGACGGTCAACTCACCGCCTACCGCGACGCCTGCGCCCATCAGGGACTCCCCGTCAACGTGGCACAGCTGGACCCGACCACGGGCACCCTCACCTGCCCACGGCACGGTTTCTGCTACGACGCGCAGTCAGGCGCCTGCCTCAACGCGCCGGGCGCCCGACTGGAGCCGCTTCCCCTGCGGATCGACGACGGTCACGTGTGGATCCACATCGAACGCTGACCGCCACCGACACAGAAACCTGCCCCGAGCAGCGACAGCAACCCCGCACCGGTAGCTCAGAATTCCAGCGGACGGCTCCCCGACGTCCACAACTCCGTGAACCGCTGCTCGACGAACTGCGCGAACGTCGAATCAACCGGCACCTCGTAGTGAGTGGTCCGGGACGACGAGTCGCCCAACGGAAGCGTCGCAACCAGGGCGCGGGCGTCGCAGCGGTAGTACGCAACGGTGGATGCCGCCGCGTAGACCCGAACGGCGATACGTTCCCGATCCGCGACGGCCAGCCCATCGATAAAGATCCGAAGGCGGTCCAGATTCTCCCGGACCAGCCCGCAGACATCGTGCAACGTGCCGATCTCCCGACTTCGCTGGACGGCAGCGGGCGCGTCCGGGTCCAGCAACATGATCTGCACCAACGCCCCGCGGTCGAGGGCGTGCCGCACCGCGGCGAGGAAGGAGTCCCGCAGACGGTCTTCGAGAAGCTCGATCCAGGTGGAGAGGATACGGACGACGTACTCGCTCGCCGCTACCCGCCGGATGAACCCGTCGTGGTCGAAGTGGTCGAGGACGCGTTCCGTCGCGGGTTCGAGCCGGTCACCCGGGCCATGTGCCAGCCAGTCACGGACCTCGGATTCCTCCGTACCTTCATGATCATTGAATAATGCCAGTGCCTGCCGCCACGACGCGCGTGCCTGTAGGTCATCCTTGCGCCAGTAGTGCAGCCGGCCGCGGCGAGCCAGAGTTCTCGCCTCGTTCAGCATGTCGCCGCGCTCCTGGAAGATGGACAGACAGGCGTCATAACAGCGGAACGCCTCGGCGTCACGGCCACGTCGGCTATGGGCGTCACCCAGCAACAACAGGGCCTCGGCCCGCAACGGCAGATGCCCCTCCGCCTGGAAGAAGCGCTCGGCCGCACCGAGCATCCCGATGGCGTCGTCGATCCGCCCGGTTCGCAGGAACGCGGAGCCGAGCGCCATCCGGGCCCGCTCGACGGCCAACTGGTTGCTGGTCATCTCGCAGTAACCGACCGCAGCCTCCAGGCACGACAACGACTCGGCAGGACGGTCCGCGGCGAGGTAGGCCCGACCGAGGGTCTCCAGAGCCCGCGCCACACCGAACGTCATACCGAAGTCCCGGCAAAGATCCCTACTGATGCGCAGATGATCAATTGCCTCGCCTATCCGGCCGTCCTCGATGTCGAGCTCGCCCAGGTTGCGACGCGCCGCAGCCTCACCGATCGGCCAGCTCGTCGCGACAAAGAGGGCCAGGCTCGCCTCGAACAGCGTGCGCGCGCCGGCACGGTCCCCCTGCAGTCGGCGAAGCTGCCCGAGATGACGGCGCATATTCGCCTCGGCCTCCCGGCTGCGCTGGCGCAGCGTGGCCGCAAGGGCAGCCTCATGGGTCCGGTGCCAGAACGACCAGTGCGAGCCGATCTCGAGGAAGTCGACGATCGCGGCGCTCAGCAGCCACGTCATCTCATCAAAGCCTTCGGCCCCGGCCTGCTCGACGAGGGCGACAACGCTCTTGCTCTCCCGGTCGAACCACTGGATCGGACTGCGCGCAGCGGCCTCGATCACCCCGTCCTCCCCCGGTTGCCACCGGGGCGGCGACCTGCGGGGGACGATGGTGCGGCTACCCGCGTGCAGCCGGCTCGCAGCGTCCTGCGCGCAGGCCAGATACATCTCCAGCACCCGCTCGAGCGCGGCGGCGCGGTCGGCGGGGCACTCCTCCTGCGCCAGACGCTCACGCGCGAACAACAGCAGCAGGTCGTGAAAGCGGTAGCGGGGCTCATCGCCGTTTCCGGCCCGGCGCTCGATCAGGTGCCCGACCGCCAACTCCTCCAGTAGCTCCGCGGCCTGCCGCACATTCTGATCAAGGAGTGCGGCCGCGGCCAGGGGGCTGACATCCTCCGTCTCCAGCACGGACAGCAGCCGGAACGCCCGCCTCGTCGCTGCCGGTAGCCCCCGGTAGCTCAGGTCGACACTGGCCCGTACCTCAAGATCACCGACCCGGAGCACGTTCAAGCGCGCAACCTGGAGCTCTTCTCGCAGGGAACGCAGCTTGGCATCGGGCCGCTGCGCGAGGCGCGCACCCGCGATCCGCACCGCCAGTGGCAGAAAGCCGCACAGGGCCACGATGGTACGGGCCTCGTCCAGTTCAGCCGCGACCCGCTCGGCGCGTGCCACCTTGGCGAGCAGGGCCACCGCCGGGTCGGCGTCAAGGACGTCGAGCACGAAATGATCGGCATCCAGACTCGAAAGCGCCCGTCGACTAGTGATGATAACCCCGCAGGACGCCGCCCCCGGGAGCAGCGGGCGCACCTGTTCGGCATCGGTCGCGTTGTCCAGAACGACGAGCAGCCGCTTACCGTCGAGAGTCGAACGGTACAGGGCCGCCCGCCCCTGCGGATCGTCCCCTATGTGCTCGCGCGGCACCCCCAGCCCCAGCAGAAACGACACCAGAACCGTCGACGGGTCGGCCGGCGAGTCCGGTGTGGCCTGCAGATTCGTATACAGGAAACCGTCGGGAAACCGGCCCCGGAGTTGATGGGCGACGTGAATGGCCAGTGCCGTCTTACCGACGCCGGCCTGCCCGGCTATCGCCGAGATGACTACACCCGCACCGACATCGTCCGCTTCGAACAAGGTGAGGAGATCGGCAACCTCCTTCTCCCGACCGGTGAAGTTTCTCGTACCCGCGGGAAGCTGGGACGGCACAGGATGGCGCGCCGCGGTGCCCAGCCGAGCCTGTTCAGCCGGCGCGACCCAACGAAGGGACGGCTCGTCCGCGAGGATCGCCCGTTGCCTTTCCCGCATCGCGGTGGGTTCGATTCCAAGATCACGGGATCGGCGCAACGCGTCCACGCAGACGGCGGCGGCATCCTCCCGGCGACCGTCGCGGTAAAGGGCCAGCGACAGATCCAGCTGCAGGCGTTCGTCGGCCGGATTCTCCGCGATCAGCCGGCGCAGTATCGGAACAAGCGGCCCGTGCCGACCGGCCGCCAGATATGCGGCGGCCCTTTCCTTTTCCGCATGCAGACGCAGCTCGCCCAATCGGGCCGCATAACGCTCGACGAAGGGACGCCTTTCAAGATCTGCCAGTGGTTCTCCGCGCCAGAGCTCCAGTGCCTCATCCACCCGGTCGGCAGCGCTCGCCACGTCTTTGGAATCCCGCAGCCGCCGGGCCTGCTCAACCAGTCTGAGAAAAACCAGTTCATCGAGCTCGTCCGCCCCGACCTGGAGAACGTAGCCGCCGGCATCCCGCGCCAGGGGCTGCCCGTTGGACTGCCCCAACACCCGCCGAAGACCGAGAACGTGCACCCGCAGCCGATGCAGGTGTTCGCGCCGATACTCTTCGCGCCAACCGCCATCGCCCTGCATGGCGCGTAGGAGATCCCGGTCGGGGATAGGACGGTTCGCCTCGGACAGGAGGGCCGCGAGCAACAGCCTGCGCTGCGGACCACCGATGGGGACATGCGTGGCGTCGCGCACCATCTCAAGCGATCCAAGAACCCGAAACTCCATGTCATCCTGTCCCGCGAAACAACGCACATCGCTGAGTACATGATCGAACTACTCGAATACCACCTCGAACCAGTGTGCAACACGAGGCCGTAGCAAGCCGGAGGCAACTGCCGGCCACCGGCACCAGGAGCACCCGCCCCCGTGTCCGTCAGGACCCCGGTCAGGACCCGGTCAGGACCCGGTCGCCGCGGCACAACCCCGCCGGCCCCCGCCGGCCCCGTCGTTCACCCAGCTGCCACGTTCGCGGCCCTGATCAGCTGCTGACCAGCGGGTCTTTCAATGGAAACAGACGGGTCGACGTTCCGAGACGGCCCGGCAGGAGGGCAACATGATGACGGTTCACTCCGACTGCGCGATGGTGCCGGAATTCACCTGGGAGCCGGTCACCGCGACAGGCGACCAGTTCGCGCTCCGGGTCGACGACGAGGCGATCGCCCAGATGCGGGAAGACTGGCGTGCGCAGGGTCGGATCACATGCAAGATCCGAAAGCATCTGATGGTCGTGGAAACCCGGCACGGCGGCCTGCGGGTCGCGCTCGGGTCGACCGGCGACACGCTCGCGGAATTTCAGAAGGGACGCGGGGGAGCCCTCGTCAAACTGACCGGAGACCGCTGGCTGCGTTGGATCATACCTAACCGGCAGGGTTTCGCCCGGGGTTTCGTCGCCCACGCCACCGGCGTACCACGGATCGACGGGCACAACGTGGTGCTGTTTGCCCGGGATGGGATAGCGATCGTGCTCGGCGGACGCAGGATCCTGGTCGGCCCGTCCGACGGAGCCCCATCACTACATGAATATGATCTTCTGCTGGCTCTCGGCTGGTTCCTCATCCTGGTCGACGGACCAGCCGTCCCGCCACCCAGATGATCGCGGAGCAACCGAGGGGTCGGCTACCGGGACGCCAGCTCGGCCGCGATCTCGGCGGCGATCTCGGCCACG
>NZ_CAUVXG010000001.1:25673-37275 GCF_963555885.1 Protofrankia sp. Cr2 | reverse complement strand
CGGGCCGGCCCTGGCCTGTTGCGTGAGCAGCACGTCGTTGTCCAGGTACCGGCAGCCCAGCAGCGTTGCCAGGGCTGTACCGACCGTCGACTTACCCGCCCCCATGAGGCCGACGAGGAAGACCCGTCGCTCAGAGGGCCAAAGGCGATGCGATCGTGGTTCTGTCGCATCGCCGGAGGCCGAAGTCCCCGGGTAGCTGACGGGCCAAAGGCGATGCGATCGTGGTTCTGTCGCATCGCCGGAGGCCGAAGTCCCCGGGTAGCTGACGGGCCAAAGGCGATGCGATCGTGGTTCTGTCGCATCGCCGGAGGCCGAAGTCCCCGGAGCACTATCGGACCCACCGGCCGCGGCCATCAGCTCCTCCGTGGTGGTGCGGCCCCCGTGCAGACGTCGTCAGGGCACTGCGGGACGATGGTTACAGGTGCCTCCGGACGGCCTCCACCCGAAGCCCTTCAAGATCGTCCTCTTGCCGTCGCGCCCGGCCAGCCAACTGATCGAGCTGCGCGGCGTCAAGACGGGCGTCGCGTTCGGCCACGACACGCAGGGTGCGCCATGCCATCGCCTTGCCCTCCACACCGAGCCGCAACGTCTCAAGTTCGATGACCGTACGCAGCGCCGAGCTCCGCAGGAGTTGACCGTTGAGCTTGAGTCGGGCGACCTTCTCCATCGCCCAACCTGTATAGATCTTGTATTGGCGGACGGGAATACCGATAGCGCTCATCATGTCGAGCAGCGCGGTACGGTCCTGCGCGATCTCGGACGCCACTCGCTCGAGAACCTCCCCGACCGCTGAACCACTGTGCGACCGGGCCGCGCGGCGAGCCAGCTCAAGGCCACTGGTAGCACCGGCCAAATGGTCATTCAGATAGATGCCGAGCGGCGTCGGCTCAGAATCGGACCTGCGGTTGGTGCCGATCGAGCTGACCGTGCCGGTTCCGCTGTCGCTGTCCGCCATGACACCTCCGTGCGTGCGACCGATGCCCTACCAACGTGCCCACCCAGGCCGGGCCCATGCCCCTTCCGCCCGCCCGATGCGTCCGCACAGCGAACGACAGTCAACGAGCGGGGCTGGGGTGCCTCCGTCGCGAGGTCCGAGGACGAAGACCAGAACGAGGAGCGGGACCAGAACGAGGAGCAGGACCAGGACAGAAGAGGGACATCGCAAAATTCACGGCATTGGGCTCGATCGGGATTACACTCCATGGACGCCACAGATTCGCACAACGACTCCGGTGGTAGCAGTCCGTAACAGGAGGCCGGGTGAGCACGCAGTTCGACCTCGTCGTTGTCGGTGGAGGGGTCATCGGTTGCGCGGTCGCCTACCAGGCGCGATCCCTATTCGAGCGGATTGCGGTCGTCGATCAGGCCCGTTCGCTCGGCGCGATGGCTTCGTCGGCGGCAATAGGAGGGATTACACCGCAGAGTGACGACATCTGCGGAGCAACCCTGACCCTTCTCGCCGATCAGAGTCGCGCACTTTATCCGGCTTGGCTGCGTGCGATCGAAAACGAAGCCGCCGTGTCGCTACCTTTTCATACCGCAGGTCTGCTCCAGGTGGCACTGTCAGACGCCGAACTCGACCGGCTCGGCTGCGTGCTGCTGCCGGAATGGATCTCGCGCGGCGTCGAGGTCGTGCCGTGCTCCCCAGCCGAGCTCCAGGTCTTGGAGCCACTGCTCACACGGCGAGCGACGGGCGCCTTCCTGCTGCCACGGGAAGCGTCCCTGGAGCCCGCTCGGCTGCTTTCCGCGCTCGATTCCGTACTTCGACGGGATCATCGTGTCACCGTCCTCACCGGGGCGACGGTGGAGGAGATAAGGAGCACACCGAACAGCATAATGATCCACATGAAGGGCGGAAGGACGCTCGCCTGTCGTCACGCCGCGCTCACGGCAGGACTGGGTAGCGGCCGGTTACTACCAGCTCGCACCGTCGATCCGATGTTTCCGGTAAAGGGACAGGCAATGGAGTTCAAGGTACCTCGCGTGGCGGGTTATCCACTTCGTTTCCAATTGTACGCCAAAATCGAGGCGGCAGAGGGAATGAAGTCGGCATACCTTGTCCCGCGCGGGGACGGACGGGTGGCCGCGGGCGCGACGTACGAATACGGAGTACCGGACAGCATTCCCTCCAGAGCAGGCTACGAATCGGTGCTGGCGGGAGTCACCGCGCTTGTCCCGACCGCTCGTTCCTGGACGATCCAGCGCCATTGGTCCGGCGTCCGGCCCGCCACCCTGGACCAGCGGCCGATCATCGGCCCTGTGACAGCGGATGCACGAGTGATCGCAGCGACAGGCCACTTCGGCCTCGGGGTGACGCTCGCGCCCGCCACCGCCGATCTGGTCTGCTCGCTCCTCGGCGGACGTGGCCTCACCATCGAGCAACAGGAAACTCTTGATCTTTGTAAGCCTGCGAGGTTCATCGGTGACCATATGGCGCGAGTGGTTGAACATCCGTCGTCCCATGTGCAATGACCGTCATCCCGGTTGTGTTCCCGTGCGTCCAACTCGCTAGGTTCAAGGTGTGAATTTCAGTGGACAGCAGAGGTAGCGGAGGTCAGCGCGTGCCGCCACCGGTCGAGCAGGCTCCCGGACGGTTGCCGGACGACCGGCCCGATGATGCGGGCCGCACCGCGAGCACAGTCAGCTCATGCGATGATCATCGGTGCGGGCGCGCGGGACCCGGTCGGCCCGAATCCGCCCGCGGAGTCACCATTCGCGTTTGCGCTCGGCTTCGGGAGGTACAGGCCACGCCGAAGGGGACGGTCCTGGCCACGAAGGTCTACGCTTTCTCTGGTACATTGCAAGCGTACTCATTCGGTTACCGAACTGCGCCGCCTATTTGCGGCCGCCTGAGCATGACGCCTCAAACCTATTCTGGACGGCTACGGTGAGGATCCAGCCAAGGCAACACATCCTTGACATCTGGCGCGCGGTACTAGCGACCTCCTACCCGGATGGCAGCTGGGTCTGGGGCGGGAGGGACGAGTCCAACTCAATCAGTGATGCCGAGCAGCTTCTGTGCATCCTCTACCCGGCGACCACGATCGAAAACCTGGGCCTCGACCGCCCGGATGCCATCGCCGACGATGTGCGAACCACCCTGAAGCCGTTGGGAGACAGTAACCGCATACCTCGGGTTATCGTCGAAATACTTGGTGAGTACATTGACAGGTACTCGGACGAGAAGGGGCAGCCCGTCTTCACCGGCGGCCGCTACCTCCGGCGGGAGGCCAGCGGGCGACAGCCTTCAGCCACAGTCGAGCAACTCGAGCTCGACGTCGTCGACGCCTACTCGATGTCGGTGACCTTGTGCCTTGCGGCATTGGGTTTCCTCAACGTCTACAAGCCGATTGTCGAGCGCCGCCCCGAGGCGAGACGGAAGATCGACGAGATCCACTCCTCGACGAGTCGCAGACTCACCGCGGCAATGCTGGGGCTTCTGCGCAGCTTCGTGGTGAAGACCGTCGAACCGGACGAGCCGCACGGCCGCTCGATGATCCACATGATGAACGCTGCGGGAGTCTCAGAACGCACAGTGATCCAAGAACTACGGAACAGTCTCGCCCGGATCCGTGCCAGGCTACGGGACGACGTCCGGATCGGTCTGGGTTCCGATGTGGCCCTCGACAACGAAAATCTGCTGTTCGAGTGCGGGTGGGCCTGGGGAATTGCGGAGAACGCCGGGCGGATCGACTTCGTGGGTGAGGAGTTCCAGCAACGTTCAGGTGTTGCCGAGGCCAGACCTTATCTGTATTTCACGGTTGTGGCGCTCGACGGTATCAACGACCTCCTCTCACCCCGGACCCGCGAACTAGGCCTGCTCAACGAGGAGCAGCGGCGCTTGGCCGAGGCGTTGCAGATTCGCTGGGACCTCACCCAACGGTACTGGTCTACCGTCGCCCGATTCGGTGATCAGGCGTGGCCGCTGGAGAACATCCCGTGGCAGACCTCCGACGGCAAGGAGTCGGATTACTACAGCCTGCTCGTCTCCTCGGTACTCGTTCAGGACCTCGTCAACCGGCGAGCGACCGACGACGATCTCACCCGCGCAGTACAGGTATTCGAGGAACTGGCTCGTCGCGGCCGGATCACCAGTCGAGTGACGAAGGACGATCCCGCCGTGGCGCTGCATGTGCCCGGCGTACAGATGACGCTCAACGGCAGTGAGGACCTGGGTCCGCAGCTCTACTGGAGCGCCGCCGACTTCGCGCCACTGCTTCTCAAACGCACGCTGCAGGCCGCGAAACTGTCGGCGAACGTGGCCGCCCGCGACCGCCTCATGGCCGTCGCCGAGGCCACGATGGACCATCTCGCCCGCCGCCGATTGCGCGGCGGTCCAGGGGCGGGACTATGGGACGACCCGGTCGATCTTCTCCTCCCTGCGGGGGGTCCCGCCGACAGCAGGCCCTCGTGGTATCTGACCGAACGCATGATCGAGGGGTTTGTCGCCGCGGCCGACACGTACGAGGAGATGCCACTGCGCACCACGCGCATGGTGGAGAACGCCCGCGAACTACTCAGCGAGGCGGACCACCTACTGAATCAGGAAATCCTGCAGGCCGACTCCGATGATCGATCCGAGTTGAGCACGGGTCTCCTGGAGATCGAGGCGACGCTGACGCGGGCGCGCAGGATTCTCAGTGAGCGGCCGTCATCGGCCAGTGCCCTGGCCATGGAGGCGCTCCGCAAACTCGACGAGCTGGCTGTTGCACGCATCGACGCAGCAAGGATCATCTAGCCATGTTGGTGTTCGCTGCGTCGGACAAAGGTGGAACGGGCCGGTCGGTGACAAGTTGCAACATCGCCTACCGGCTGTCGCTCGCGGGCAATGATGTCGCCTACCTCGACTTCGACTTCGGATCCCCCACAGCTGGAGCGATCTTCGAGATTTCAAAGATCGACCGCGGCGCGGACCTCGGCCTGCACTCCTATATCGGCGGAAAGATCAGTAGCCCGTACCAGGTCGACGTCCGCGCCGACTCCGACCGCTCGGGCCTTCGCATGCTGCACGCCAAGGCGGGCCGGCTGGCGTTGTTCGCCGGCGATCGAGGTGGGGCGGAATTCCCCAGCACCACTGAGAAGGTACGCCGCTGCATCGAACTGTTCCGGCGCCTGGACCAGGAGTTCAAGGTGTGTGTGGTTGATCTCAGCGCCGGCCGATCGCATGCTCTACACATGGCGCTGAACGCGACGGCGGCTTCGGAAATCCGCTCGATTCCCGTTCGCTGGCTGGTATTCCACCGTTGGACCAGACAGCATATCGTCGCAGCCCATGGTCTCGTCTACGGCAATAACGGACTCCTCGACGAGGGGGCTCGGGCCGGGCACGGACGCGAGGCGCTGCAGGACGCGATCCGGTTCGTCCGTACCGCGGTGCCCGTCCTCAACTCGCCGCTGGCCGCGGACCGTCCTGCACAGGCGAAGTGGCTGCGTACCTGCAATGATGAACTCAAACAGCTGGCGCTGCGGAACCGGCTCGGGCACAGCGCGACGCTGGGCGAGACGCCGGTCGAGCCGGTACTACAGTGGCGGGAACAGGTCATCTCGGATGCGGATGTCTCCGGGAACATCGCCAACGCCGCGACCGTCGAAGCCTTTGACGAGTTGGCCCGTAATCTGACCGACGACGGTGTGTGGGAAGGGCTGTGACCGCCTTGGAAGTCGTCGCCTACAGCGAGGCCAGCAACCAGGACAATGTTCGCGGCGTACCGTTGTCGCACCTTTCGATTGAAGTGGGTCACTTCTACATGGAGGACCTACCCAGCAACGAGGAACGGATACGTCGTCAATTTCAGCGGCTCGCGCCGTGGGCCACGGCCGCAAAGAAGACCGTCACCGCCGATCGACCCCGCGTAAGCACCTGTTTTCTGGTTGACGATTATTTCTATAACAGTACGAATCCGAATGAAATACTGCGGAAACTCGTCGCGATCGGGGACGAATGCGGCGTGTCGATCGACTACATCGCGCGCGAGGCGGGTTGCTGTGTAGCAGACGGTGTGCCGCTCGCAGAACTCGTCGCGGCCAGGTTGCTTGCCGAACCCGCTCCGGGCACGAACGGCTCCCGCCCGCCGACCGATCAGTCGGGCTGGCTCTGCAACGGCGAACGGTCTCCCGAAACCAGCACCGACCAGGCCATGCACAGCCGGCTGTGGGAGCCGCCGCAGGAGTTCGGCAAACGCAACCACTCGATCTTCCTCGACATCGAGTTGTGGAAGGACGTCGAGGAACGGGTCGGTGGCGAGACCGTGAGCCAGCGGACCTGGTCGTGTCCCTTTCTGGCGTCGATCTGGCACTTGCTCCGGCTGGGGATGCTGCGCCATTTCGGCGAGCCGATCGCGCATCCGCAACAGATAACGCTCGGGATCGACGACATACCCGAGACCTGGAACGAACTGCCCGCTGTCATGCAGATGAACCCACGGGCAGCACCCTTCAGCGCCTACCGGTCGGTCTCCATCCTGCCGCAGCGGTACCTGCCGATCGAAAACGCAATCAAACTCATCCTCAGCCATCTCAGCCTTGATGAACCCGTCATCGGCCAGGTGGTCGAACGCGGGGCGAGTGAGGGTCTGGAGATACCGCGCAAGGTCATTGACCGCATTTCACACGTCTTCATCGAAGGATCATAAAACGCGATGCTGGTCCTCGGTGAGGTCCGAACCTGCCTCCTACACAACACGGCGCCGCTTCCCACGCCGCTTGTGGCCCAGATCCTGGGGACGCTGCCGGGGCGCCGCGTGTTGTGCGCAGAACGCCCCATCGCCCACGCCATGTCACCAGAGCTGGTGACCGGGATCGACTGCAAGCTCGCGACCTCGAGCCGGGTCCGTGCCCGGGGAATCGGCACGGTCACGTCTCGCGCTATGATCACTTCCGGTCTGGTGCTGCAGGGCTCGGCGAGCGCCTACCTCCGGCGTGCGACGGGCCCCAGCCGTCAGGCGTGGTCACACTACGTCGACCAGTTGGGCGTGGTCGAAGTCATCAGTCGGGCGGATGCAGCCGAGCTCGCCGAGGGCTACCTGGCGGACTCCACACCGGTGTCCACCATCGATCTGGGCTCGGTCAGTGAACGCCTGATAAGCGACATTCAAGGTCATGTGCAGCTCGATCACGTCACGTCGGTACGGGCGCGGCCAACCTGGGTCCGCTGGGCCGCTCGGGTCGGCGACCACGACGGTCCCGTCGCGCGGGTCCGTTCCGAAGGCGATGTCGTACGCGCCATCGAGCTGATAGTGGACGAAAGCCAGCTCGGCCTCGCCGCGCGCTTCTGCGAGGATTTCGCCTTGCATGACTGGCTGCTCACCACACTCGCGCAGGTCATCGAACAGACCAACCGGTTGAAAGCGCTGGGGCAGCAGACGATCGACATTCTCACGACCGCCGTCGAGCGGCTGTTCCACGTCTGGATGCCCGGAGCACAGGTGGACCCGGCACTATCGCCGCTGTGGGATGCACTGGAACAACGCCCCGGGTTCAGCCGTCAGTGGAACACCCAGGTTGCTCGGATTCGGGACCACATCGCCCTGCAGACACTGCAGGCGGTCGAACAGACGCGACGCGGCAGCGCGGACTGGTGACCGGCCCTGGCCGGGCATCTCATAACCGGAACCATCGCCGCACCAGTAGGGCGAAGAAGACACTCAACGACACCGACCCCGCATAGGACTCGACGATGAGCACTGCCCAGGCGCCGTCCGGCAGGCCTTCTACATCGCCGAATCCCAGCGGGTTGAGGTAATTGGTGAGCGCCATGTGCACGCTGGTGACGAACGAGACGCCGAAGAAGATCGTCAGAATGAGAATCAGCGCCGCGAGCTGGACGAACACCCAGGCAAGCAGACGGTAGGGCTGGTAACCGTAGCCACATGACAGATTCGAGATCGTCTCCAGCATCTTGGGCAAGCCCCGACCGCGGGCACTGTGCCGGGCCCGATGTGCCGAAAGCAGGCATGCATCCCGGGCGAGATGGTTTTCCACCTGCAGGTACAGGCCGCCGGCGCGATCGAAGGAGAACGCGGCGTGCAGCGGTAGGTCGGCCCGCGCGAAGCGGTGGCCGAGGCGCTCAAGGATCTCGGCCAGGCGCAATGTCTGTGCCGGGGTGAGCCGCAGCGGACCACGAACCTCGACCTCCGCTGCGAGCAGGGCCGCGATGGTGGAATGTTCGCCGTCCTCGGCTGCTGCGGGTGCCGCCTGGCTGTATAAATGCGAGAAGACAAGGCTGTCGCGATTGCGGGGACCAGGTGGGATATACCGGTCGAGAACGTCGGCGGCATATCTTTCGAACCGATCGAGAAGCTCCTGCTCCGCGACCCGCAGGATGCCGTCCAGCCGCGCCTCGTCCAACATCTCGACATACCTGTCGGCTCGACGGACGATCGCGGTGGAGATCGATCCGACGAATGTCGACATCTGACCGGTCATCGCCGATGCCCGGTCAGATGTGACGATCGGATCGGCCGACCGGTAGCGGTACGTATACGCAGAACTGTCCGGACAGGTTCGAAGAGTGACTCATGACTCAAGTGTCACGCATCAGCGCTCTGTCCGCTGCGGTTCGACTATCCACATATGAGCATCCTCGGCGCCCGCCGCGGGCAAGCCAGCTGGCCGGACGGCGGGGATGATGGTGGCCGCAAGCTCGTGCCGTGGCACAACGGCGGACTCTGCTGACCGGAGCCGAATCGAGCTCGGAGGGCAGATAACGATGTCACGTATATCGCGAAGATCGATTCGATCGCGATACCGTGGTACACGTCTGGTTCGGTGGGTGCGCTGGCTCGGTTCGGCGCACAACCCGCTGTGCCGGTCGGCGGATCGGGCCGAGGCCGCGGCCCTGGTCATCCTGTCCGTCCTGTTTCTGATCGCCGTGCCGCTGGCAATCTGGGCTGGCGCGCGAACATATCAGGGTGCCCACCGTGACGCAGCCGTCGATGCCGCCACCCGCCACCGCGTCGTCGGTGTCCTGGTGGCGGACGCTCCGGGCCCGTACGCGGTCATGGGTGTCGCGATGCCCACGCTGGCGATCGCGCGGTGGCCGGCTCCCAACGGCATCGACCGTACCGACAGCACCGGTGGCACCGCGCGGACCGGCTACGTCTGGGCCGTTGCGGGTAGCCCGGCGGGCACCCGCGTCACCGTCTGGACCGACGGGACCGGCCTGCGGGTGAACCCGCCGGCCACCGAGGCCTCGGCTGTCGCCAAAGGGGTCGGCGTCGGTGTGCTGGCGGTGGGCACTGCCGGAACGGTGCTGGCCGGGAGCCACCTGCTCCTGCGCTACTTCCTCGACCGCGGACGGCTGGCCGCCTGGGATGCCGAATGGGCGCGCGTCGCACCGCAGTGGAGGCGCTGACCGTTGACGTCCCTGGGCGTGCCGTCCGTGTCGACGAATACCTGCGCGGTCATCCGTTTGCCGGAGGCGGTCAGGACAGCTGCGGGCTTGGGCCGTCGTGTCTCACCGCGAAGACCGCCGCCTGGGTCCGGCTGGTGAGGCCGAGTTTGTCCAAGATGCTCGAAACATAGTTCTTGATTGTCTTCTCGGACAGGTGGATACGGGTACCGATCTGACGGTTCGTCAGTCCTTCGGCGACAAGCTGGAGGATTTCGCGCTCCCGCGGGTTGAGCGCCCCGAGCGCCGAGTCCTCCTTGGGCCCCTCCCGCAACCGAGCAAGGACCCGGTGGATGGCGGAGGGAGCCAGCAACGACTGACCTGAGGCCACCGTTCGGATCGCACCGACCAGGTCGGTACCGCGGATCTCCTTCAGGACGTAACCCGCGGCACCCGCCATGATCGCCGAGAACAGGGTCTCGTCATCGTCATAGGAGGTCAGGATCAGGCAGGCGATCTCCGGATGACCCGACCGGATCTCGCGGCACACGTCGATACCGCTGCCATCCGGCAACCGGGCATCGAGAACCGCGACCGTGGGCAGCAGGGCCGGAATCCGCCGCAGCGCCTCGCCCGCGCTGCCCGCCTCGCCCACGACCTCGATGTCGTCGTGCCGTTCGAGCATCTCCCGCAAACCACGACGGACAATTTCGTGGTCGTCCAATACGAAAACTCGGATCGTCCCCACGGGGCGTGATCGTACCCGGAGCCGCGAGCCTGCGCGCTGGTTCCCGTGTTGCGGTTTCAGGCAACCGATACGGGGACGAACGGCCCACGTGCCCGGGTCTGATGGCACTCGGTTGGGCACGACGGATCCTGTCACTGTCGGTATCGCATCCGATGGACAGGGAGAGAGTGTCACGGCGACGGCACGGGCAACATCACCCACTGACCCGGCATCCTGCGCGTTGAGTCGCGCAGCCCGCAGGAACGGGTTTTCATGGCACAACACAACACAACACGGCATTTCCGCGGCTCTGGCCGCACGGTCGCTAGCGGAGGACGTTGATGCATGTGACCAGTACAACCATGCGGGTCCCGAGCGGCGGCCGAGACCACGGCGATCGAAATCCCGGCGATGTGGCGGGACCGCCGGCACTCGTGGAGACCCACACGTCGGTGGTGGTCTTTCTCGGGGATCGCGTGTACAAGGTGAAGAAAGCCGTGAACCTCGGGTTCCTCGACTTCTCGACCCGCCGGGCCCGGCTGGCGGCGTGCCAGGCGGAGGTCGAGCTGAACCGGCGTCTGGCCCCGGACGTCTACCTCGGGGTTGCCGACGTGACCGGACCCGACGGCCAGCTCTGCGACCACATGGTGGTGATGCGGCGGATGCCCGAGCATCGGCGCCTGGCCACCATGGTTACCCGCGGCGACGACGTGAGCGGGCATCTGCGTACGCTCGCACGCCAGTTGGCGGGGTTCCACAGCCGGTGCGAAACCTCCCCGGAGATCGCCGAGGCAGGCAGCCCGGCGACCGTCCGTGGACTCTGGGAAGAAGGGCTCGCCGGACTCGCCCCGTTCCGAGGGAAGGTTCTCGCCGCCGAGACCGTGGACGAGATCGGCCGCCTGGCGCTGCGGTACCTCGCCGGGCGTGCACCGCTGCTCGCCCGGCGCCAACATGACGGACGGGTGCGGGACGGGCACGGGGACCTGCTGGCCGGCGACATTTTCTGCCTCGACGACGGGCCTCGCGTGCTCGACTGCCTGGAGTTCGATCGGCGGCTGCGGATCGGCGACGTCCTGGGCGACGTCGCCTTCCTGGCGATGGACCTGGAACGACTCGGTGCACCCGAGCTGGCGACCGCCTTCCTGGCCTCGTACCGTGAGTTCTCCGCGGAGACACACCCGGCCTCGCTGGCAGACCTGTACATCGCCTACCGTGCCTTTGTTCGCTGCAAGGTCGCCTGCCTGCGCTACACCCAGAGCGACCGGGAGGCCGCGAACGAGGCCCGCGCCCTTGCCCATCTCACGCTTGAGCACCTGCGCCGCGGCCGGGTGCGCCTCGTGCTCGTCGGGGGGCTGCCCGCGTCCGGAAAGTCGACGCTGGCATCCCGGCTGGTCGACGACACCGACGGATCAGTCCTGCTGCGTTCGGACGTGGTCCGCAAGGAACTGGCGGGAATACCTGCCGATCAGTCTGCCGCCGCACCCGTCGGCGCGGGAATCTACACGCGTGCCCATACCGAAGCGGTGTACGAGGTCCTGCTCAGGCGT
>NZ_CAUVXG010000001.1:1912-25528 GCF_963555885.1 Protofrankia sp. Cr2 | reverse complement strand
GCGGGCCGACCGCCTCGCGCAGGAGACATCCGCCGACCTCATCGAACTGCGATGTGAGGTCTCAGCCGCGGTCGCGGCCACCCGGATCGCCCGCCGCAGGTGCGCTGGCGGAGATGCCTCCGACGCGACAACGGACGTTCTCACAGCGATGACCGCCGGCGCCGACCCCTGGCCGAGCGCAACAGTGATCCATACCGCGGTGCCGCTGGCGGAGTCACTGCGTGCCGCGCGTCACGTCCTGCTGCGATGATGTCGCCGTGAACGCCGAAGCCGGGGACGAACCGAGGTTCCCGACGGTCGCACACCTCGATCTCGACGAACTTCTCGCCCAACTCATCGAGCGCGCTCACGAGGTCATGGCCGGCCAGGACCGGTTGCGCGGGCTGGTGCGGGCCAGCCGCGTCATCGCGTCCGACATCCACCTTCCGGACCTCCTCCGCCGGATCATCGACGCCGCCCGGGAGCTCCTCGACGCGGAGTACGCCGCGCTCGGCGTGGTCGCTCCCGACCTGCGACTGGAGCAGTTCATACATGCCGGCATGACAGCCGGGGACGTCGAGCGTATAGGACGCCTGCCCACTGGTAGAGGGGTCCTCGGCCTGCTTATCAAAGAACCACGCCCGCAACGGCTCGATGACATCTCCACACACCCGCAGGCACATGGTTTCCCACCCGGACATCCACCGATGAGAACCTTCGTCGGAGTACCGATCCGGATTCGTTCGGAGGTTTTCGGGAATCTCTATGTGGCCGAGAAACGGGACGGGCGGCAGTTCACCGCCGAGGACGAAGAGCTCGCGCTGGCCCTCGCGGCGGCCGCGGGCATCGCCATCGAGAACGCCCGGCTGTTCGCCGAGTCCCAGCAACGCCAGCACTGGCTCACCGCATCAGCCGAACTGACCCGCCATCTGCTGGCCGACAGGGACGACCCCCTGAAAATGATCGGCAGCAAGGTACAGACCGTCGCCGAAGCGGACTTCACCGCCGTGCTGCTGAAAAGCGACACCGCCGACCATCTGAAGGTTGAAGTGGCGCTGGGGCCGCACGCCGAGGGCCTCGTCGGGACGGACATCGGACTCGGCCAGTCGATCCTTGGGCGGGCCCTGCGGGAGCAACGTCCCCTGCTTGTCGACGACGCCATCACCGACGCCATCACCGGGCTGGAAATACCGCGGCTGGGACCGCTCATGGCGGTGCCGCTGACCGCCGCCAGCAGCCATGGTGCGCTGCTGATCGGCAGGTCAATCGGCGGACGTGCGTTCACGGAAAGCGAACTCGACATGGCGACGGGCTTCGCCGGCCATGTCGCGATAGCCATTGAACTCGCCCGGGCCCGGGCCGAACGCGACCAGCTCGGCGTCCTGGAAGACCGCGGCCGCATTGCCCGTGACCTGCACGACCACGTCATTCAGCGGTTGTTCGCGGTCGCGCTCGGCATGCAGGACATGGCCGAGTACGAAGAGTCCGTGGACGCGGACCGACTGGGCGGCTATATCAACGAGCTGGACGCGACCATAAAGGAAATCCGGGCCACCATTTTCGAGCTGCGACACACCAGAACGCCCGATACCGGTGTGCGGGTTCGGATAGCCGAAGTCGTCAAGGAATTGTTCAGTGAACCAACGTTCCCACCGCCGCGGTGAGCGCGGCCAGGCCCGCCTTCGCGTCGTTGAACAGCATGCCGGTCTTCGGGTCCGTGTACAGCTCGTTGTCCACCCCAGCGTATCCGTGGCCCATCGACCGCTTGATGACGATCACACTCCTTGCCTGGTCGACGTCGAGGATCGGCATGCCGGAAAGGGGATTGCCCGGCCGCCGGGCGGCGGGGTTGGTGACGTCGTTCGCCCCGATGACGAGCGCGACGTCGGTCTGGGCGAACTCCGGGTTGACCTCGCCGAGCTCCTTCATCTGCGGGTACGGCACATGCGCCTCGGCCAGCAGCACGTTCATGTGACCGGGCATCCGGCCGGCGACCGGGTGGATCGCGTAGCAGACATCGATACCGTGTTGTTCCAGCAGCGTCGCGAGTGCCACGACTTCGTACTGCGCCCGAGCGGCGGCAAGGCCGTAGCCCGGCACGATGATGACTTTGGATGCATAGGCCAGCTGAATGGCGGCGTCATCCGCGGAAACCCGGTGCACGGGCGCGGTCGTGCCCGTCCCGGTTGCCGGACCGGTGGGATCGCCGGTGGACTCACCGGTGCCGAAGCCGCCCACCATGATGCCGATGATCGAGCGGTTCATCGCTTCGGCCATGAGCACGGTGAGGATAGTGCCCGAAGCGCCGACGAGCGCGCCTGCGATGATGAGGACGCTGGTGTCGAGCACGAAGCCGGCGATCGCCACGGCCGTGCCGGTGAGCGCGTTGAGTAATGAAATGACCACCGGCATGTCTGCGCCACCAATCGGCACCACCATGGTCACACCGAAGCCGAGTGCCGCCAAGGCGACGAGGCCGAGCACGATCGTGCCGCCGTGACCGGCGATGATCAGGGCAACGCCGCTGACAGCAACCGCAGCCAGGACGACGTTCAGTAGCCGCGCTCCGCGGAACACGACCGGTGCTCCCGTCACCAGACCCTGGAGCTTGCCGGCGGCGACCAGCGAGCCCGAGAAGGTCACCGAACCGATGACGACATCAAGGCCGGTGGCCACGGTCGTCTGTCCGGCGGCATGGGCGAGACCCGCAGCCCCGCCGAGCCGAACGGCGTCGGCGAACGCGACGAGCGCGGCGGCCCCGCCGCCGGCCGCGTTGAAGACGCTGACCAGCTGCGGCATCGCGGTCATCTTCACACCCCGGGCCCAGAACAGTCCAAGGCCCGCGCCGAGCGCCGCACCGGTAACGAGTACGAGCAGTCCGGCGGTGGTGATAACCCCGTCACGGACCATCTGTCCGACAGTGGTCGCGACCGCCGCCGTCATTCCGGCGGCCGAGAGCTGGTTACCCCGCCGCGCCGTCGCCGGGGAGTTCATCAGGTGCAGGCCGAGGACGAAGCATGTCGCGGCGGCCAGGAACAGCAGATGGATCGCGGCAGCCGAACCACTCATGACAGCTCACCTCTGGTGGCGATCGACGTGGACGCGGGAGCGACGGGCCGCTTCCGGAACATCTCAAGCATCCGGTCGGTCACCACGTAACCGCCCACCACGTTCACCGCGGCGAAGGTGGCGGCGAAGAAAGCGAGCACATAACCCAGCGGCGTATGGGCCGAGGCGGCCACGAGCATCGCACCGACGATGACAATGCCGTGGATGGCGTTCGCGCCCGACATCAGCGGCGTGTGCAGGGTGGCGGGCACCTTGCTGATGACCTCGAAGCCGACGAGCAGACTCAGGACAAGAATGGTCAGATCGGTGACCAGCGTCGTATTCATGATCCCTCCGTGGTCTCGGCCACCAGTTCCGCGATGGCAGGATGGACGACGCGGCCGTCGTGCGTGATGACGATTCCGGCCTGGATCTCGTCGGTGGTGTCGATGCAGAGCTGGCCGTCGCGGCTCAGATACTCAAGGAGCGCAAGGATGTTGCGCGCGTAGACGGCCGACGCGGCCGATGGAATCTCCGCCGGCAGGTTGTCCGCGCCGATCACGGTCACCCCGTTGTCCGTGACCACCGTCCCGCCCGGCACGGAGAGCTCGGCGTTACCGCCGAGAGCGCTCGCCGCCAGGTCGACGATCACCGATCCGGGTCGCATCATCTTGATGCTCTTCTCGGTGACCAGCAACGGCGGACGATGACCGGGAACGTGCGCGGTGGTGATGACGACATCGTGGCGAGCAACGGCGGTAGCCAACGCTTCCTGTTGCGCCACGAGTTCGTCGGCGGTCAGATCCCGCGCGTAACCACCCTGCCCGGCCCCGCTCGCGACCCCGGCCAGATCGAGAAATGACGCCCCGAGCGACTCGATCTCGCCGCGCGCCTGCGGCCGGACGTCGTAGCCACGTACAAGCGCGCCGAGCCGGTGTGCCGTGCCGATCGCAGCCAGCCCCGCCACACCGGCGCCGAGCACCAGAACCTCGGCCGGGCGGACGGTGCCGGCCGCGGTCATCAACATGGGGAAGTACCGGGTGTACGCATCGGCCGCCACAAGCACCGCCTTGTAGCCGGCCACGTTCGCCTGGGAGGTCAGCGCGTCCATCGCCTGCGCCCTGCTCAGAGTCCGCGGTAACCCGTCGAGACTGATCGCGGTCACCCCGGCCGCGGCCAGTTCCCTCATGACGGCCGGGTTGCCCAGTGGCTGGAGCATTCCCACGAGGGTCTGGCCCGCGCGCAGCGACGTCGGCATGTCCGCTTCCGGTTGACCAACCGTCAGCACGACGTCGGCTCGGGCGAACAGGTCATCCCGTGTCACGATGGCGGCCCCGGCTTCGGCGTACGCGCCGTCGGGGAACCATGCGGCGCTCCCGGCGTCGGCTTCGACGAGCACATCGAAGCCGCAACCGGACACCCGGCCCACGACATCTGGGACCAGCG
This sequence comes from Protofrankia sp. Cr2, assembly GCF_963555885.1. Lineage (NCBI taxonomy): Bacteria > Bacillati > Actinomycetota > Actinomycetes > Frankiales > Frankiaceae > Protofrankia > Protofrankia sp. Cr2. Next base: position 21,055 of record NZ_CAUVXG010000001.1, on the reverse strand, counting down.
CCACCCGGCGCTCGCCGGGAGTGTTCTCCTTGACGACTCCGACGGATGATGCAGTCATGATTGCTCCACCTCAGCTTGTCGGTCCCAGCCCCGCGACGTCGCGCGCCCTTTGGCCCCGTTAGAACTCGAACACCAAGCGGGCCGGAACGGTGCTCGCGAGGACCTCGTCGATGCAGCTGTTCACATCGTCGATCTTCCGGCCGGCTGCGATGACCCTGGTCCGGCCGGCCGCGTGCAACCGGAACACCTCAGCGAGGTCGTTGCGGGTGCCGACGATCGACCCGACGATGGTGATGCCCTTCAGGACGGTGTCGAAGATCGGGATAGCCATGGTGCCGTCCGCCGGCAGCGCGACGCAGACCAGCCGCCCACCGCGCCGCAGGGAACGGAATGCCTGCTCGAACGAACGGGGCGAGGCCGCGAGCGCGACAGCGACGTCCGCCCCACCAAGCTTGGCGATCTCCTGCGCCGGGTCGGTGGTCGCCGCGTTCACCACGTGATCGGCTCCGAGCTCGGTTGCCAGGGCCAGCTTGGGCTCGGTGATGTCCACCCCGATGACGAAACCGCCGGCGATACGGGCGTACTGCAACGCCAGATGGCCCAACCCACCGATGCCGAAGACGGCAACGGTCTGCGTCGGTGACACCCCCGCCACCTTGATCGCCTTGTAGGTCGTAACCCCGGCGCAGGTCAACGGTGCGGCCTCGAACGACGACACTGCGTCAGGTACCGGTACGACGAAGTCCGCGTCGGCGACGGCGTACTCCGCGAACGCGCCGTCCACCGAGTATCCGCTGTTGCGTTGACTCTCGCACAACGTCTCCCAGCCGCTGATGCAGTAGCCGCACCGGCCGCAGGCGTAACCGAGCCACGCGATCGCGACCCGATCGCCGATCTGGCGCACGCTCACCCCCGCACCGAGAGCCTCCACCACACCGACCCCTTCGTGGCCGGGTACGAACGGCGGGGACGGCTTGACCGGCCAGTCCCCATGGGCCGCGTGAATGTCGGTGTGGCACAGCCCGCAGGCCTCGAGGCGTACCAGAACCTGCCCGGGCCCCGGCGTCGGTATCGGCCGGTCCTCGATCCGCAGGGGTGCATGAAAGTCCGTAACCACCGCAGCCTTCATCGAATCCTCCAAGGTAATTTTCGGCGGCCGTTTCCGCCTTGTTCAGCGGCCTCCTAGAAGAGGCCGAGCGGGTTCGGGTCGTAGCTGACGAGCATGTTCTTCGTCTGGCTGTAGTGGTCGAGCATCATCCGGTGTGTCTCCCGTCCGATACCGGAGACCTTGTACCCACCGAATGCCGCTCCCGCTGGGTACTGGTGGTAGCAGTTCACCCATACCCGGCCAGCCTTGATACCCTGGCCCATCCGGAAGGCGCGGCTGCCGTCCCGGGTCCACACCCCGGCACCGAGCCCGTAAAGGGTGTCGTTGGCGATGGCCAGCGCGTCAGCCTCGTCGGTGAACGTGGTGACAGCCAGCACCGGGCCGAAAATCTCCTCCTGGAACACCCGCATCGAATTGTTTCCGCGCAGGACGGTCGGCTCGAAGAAATAACCGTCGTTGAACTCGCCGCCCGGTTTCGCCCGCCTGCCGCCGGCCAGACATTTCGCGCCTTCCCGCAGCCCGATGTCGACGTAAGACGCGACCGTCGAAAGCTGCTGGGCCGAAACCTGTGGACCGACCATCGTGGCGGGGTCGAGCGGGTTGCCCTGGCGGATTCGGCTGATCCGTGCCAGACAGCGTTCCATGAACTCGTCGTAGATCGATTCCTGGATCAACGCACGGGACGGGCAGGTGCACACCTCACCCTTGTTGAACGCGTACAGCACCAGGCCCTCGACCGCCTTGTCGAGGTACGCGTCGTCAGCAGCCAGCACGTCGCCGAAGAAGATGTTGGGTGACTTGCCGCCCAGTTCGAGCGTGACCGGGATGATGTTCTGTGCGGCGTACTGCATCATCAGCCGCCCGGTCGCGGTTTCGCCGGTGAAAGCGATTTTGGCGATCCGCGGACTGGTGGCCAGCGCCTTCCCGACCTCCGCCCCCGGCCCATTGACGATATTGATCACACCGGGCGGAACAATGTCCTCCAGCAGCTCGGCAAACTTGAGGATCGACCACGGCGTGGGCGACGCCGGCTTGAGAACCGAGCAGTTCCCGGCGGCCAGGGCCGGGGCAAGTTTCCAGGCGGCCATCAACAGTGGGAAGTTGAACGGGACGATCTGCGCCACCACACCGAGCGGCTCGTGAAAATGATAGGAGTAAGTACTTTCGTCGATCTTCGAGATCGAGCTTTCGCGCATGCGCGCCGCCGCAGCAAAATAACGGAAGTGATCGGCGACCAGCGGGATGTCCGCGGCCAGCGTCTCCCGCACCGGCTTGCCGTTCTCCCAGCTCTCGGCTACGGCGAGCATCTCCCGGTTGGCGTCTACAGCGTCCGCGATCGCGTTGAGTACGGCGGACCGCTCCGTCGGCGAAAACGCGGCCCACCCGTCAGCCGCGGCATGCGCGCCGTCAAGCGCATCCTCGACGTCCTCCGGTGTGGACTTCGGAATCTCGCAGATCGGCTTGCCCGTGGCCGGGCTCAGATTCACCGAATACCTGCCCGCACGCGGCGGCAACCACTTACCGCCGACAAAGTTCTCGTAGCGGTCCGCGACCTCGACGATACTGCCCGGTCTGCCAGGCGGAACGTAGATCATACCGGCCTCCTCGGTTCCCGCTGCGACGCTTCTTTTTCCGCGCCGGCGGCCGGTATTCATACTTCCCGCGTCAATCATCCGTGCCTACGCTGCCTAAGTCGGGACACCGCATGCCTTTGGTCCCGCGCCGGAGCGACTTTGGCCGGGCGGCGGTCAGTTCGCCGGGGCCACCCAGCGCAGGCAGGTACCGCCGTTGTCTCCCGGAGTGACCGTGCACGTCCCGCTCAGCTCCTGCGCCCGTGCACGCATGTTCGCCAGCCCGCTGGAGCGTTGCACGACACCTATCCCCACGCCGTCGTCGACCACGTCCAGCGTCACGGTCGAGTCGGCCGTGTCGACAACGACACTCACCGTAACGCCATTGGCCTGGGCATGGCGGGCGACGTTGGTCAGACCTTCCCGCAGCACCGCCAGCAGGTGCTCAGCGGTCACCTCGCTGACGCCGGAGTCCACCGGACCGGCGAATCGCAGCCGGGGCGCGAATCCCAGGATGTCGCTGACATCGTCGACCACCGCGGCGATCCGGGCCCGAAGGCCCGATCCTACAACCTGGTTGTGCGGCCGCAGCTCGAAGATGGTGTTCCGGATCTCGCGAATTGTCTCGTCTACCTCCTCGACGTACCGGCTCATCCGCTGCGTCCGGTCCCGGGCCGCGAGGCCCTGCATACCGAGTGCGGTCGCGAACAGCCGCTGAATGACATGACCATGAAGGTCCTGGGCGATACGGTCCCGCTCTTCGAGGACCACCAACTGTTCCCGGGTTGCCCGCGCCTGGGCCAGTTCCAACGCCAGCGTGATGTGGCCGGCAAACCCGACGGCCATATCCAGGTCGGCTTCGCGCAATCCCCGCCCATGCGGGCGGCGGCCGAGAACGAGAGCGCCAACGGCCTCTTCGATACCCGCAAGGGGAACAATCAGGACGGGTCCGACGTCCAGTCCACCCGGGGTGAACAGTGCGGTGCCGCCGGCAGCCTCCGTGAGCAGCAGCGGTTCCCTCTCTTTGACCGCCCGCCCCACGATCGACTCGGCCGGCACGACGACCTCGGCCAACAGCTCCGTGTACTCCCCGACGGCGACCTCCACGACCAACCTGCTCGACGGCGTCCGCTGCAGTATGATCAATGCGAAATCTGCGGCCGCGACGTCACGCGCACGTCCGGCGATCAGCGACAACGGCTCCGCCTGGCCGGTCAGCAACTGACGGGTGAGCTCCGTCGAAGCCTGCAACCACCGCTGCCGGCGCTGGGCCTCGGCGAACAGTCGCGCGTTGTCGATGGCAACCGCGGCGCCGGCGGCAAGGGCCACGGCGAGTTCCTCGTCCTCGGCGGTGAACAGCCGACCGTCCCGCTTCTGCGCGAGATAGAGATTTCCGAACGTCTCACCGCGGATGCGAATCGGCACACCGATGAATGTGTCCATACGTGGATGGCCGGCCGGGAACCCGTGGGCACGGGGGTCATCGGCGATCTTCTCAAGGCGCAACGGATTCGGCTGCTCGATCAGCAACCCCAGAATCCCCTTGCCTTCCGGTAGACGACCGATCCGCGCAACGTCGCTCTTATCAACCCCGACGTGGATGAACTGCTCCAGCTGACGGTCGCCCCCGATGACTCCCAGCGCGCCGTAGCAGGCGTCGACCAGGTCACACGCCGCCTCGACGATGCGCCGCAACACCACCGGCAGGCTGAGGTCCGCAGCCACCATCTGGTTCGCCCTCAGCAGCCCGCGCAACCGGCTCTGGGTGGCCAGAGCATCCTGGGCCCGATCCACCAACTGTGTGAGCAGTTCATCGAGACCGAGGCGGGCCACGACGGGAAAGGGCGACTCTGTGCCGGGCAGACCGTTGGCGGTTCGGTCAGCATTCGACATCGGCGTCAACGTCCAATAGCGGCTTGCGACGCGAGGCACTGCCGGCGCCTGTATACACGGGCACAGTCTAGGGCGTGCCCGATGGATCTTCGATCGCACGGTGCCGGGCACCAGATCGGATGATCTGTCGATGGCCGCACAGCCACCCGATCTGGTCGCGTTCCGGCGGGAACAACGCAGGCGGCAGCGGGTCAGGCCGCATCCGCTGGAGCGTAGGTGTGGCAGCGCGGAGCACATACCCGGACGCAGGCTGCACAGCCGATGCAGTTGCCGGCGGCATCGATGGTCATGACCTTACGTTCGATCTCCTGCTCCTCGTCGAAGGGGTCGACCAACTCATCGTCCTCGTTGACGCCCATCAGCTTCAGCACACCCTGACCGCACACCTTGAAGCATCGGCCGCAACCGATGCACTTGGCCTGGTCGATAGCCATGATGTAATGAGGCACCCACGGGCTGGCATCGCGGGTGGCGAACTGAACGTGGCTCATATGAATTCTCCTGGATTCAACTGGGCATTCGGCCGCATGAGAAGAACAAAAGTCACTCGACCTCGGGCGTCGGGCCTTGTGGGCGTTGTGGGCGTTGGATTCACTGCTGTCGCCTTTCAATGATATCTTTGACGGCCACGGCATACGGCCGGGTCGGGCCAAAGGGCCACAATCACCGGTCCACCCGACCTCATTCAACGGGTCGACAGGCCCGGCCGGAGGCGGCCGAACGGGTCCCGGCCACGCTGCGGGACGACCGGCCAAGGGCGAAGCCCGGCCAAAGGGTGCGCGACCATGCCCCTTCTCGCGCACCCGGAGGCCCCCAGGGGAAGCCCGGCCAAAGGGTGCGCGACCATGACCCTTCTCGCGCACCCGGAGGCCCCCAGGGGAATATCGACGCATGATGGAACTGGATGGCGTACCGGTCAGTCCCGATGAACTCGCGGCGCTGGCGCTGATGAACTACGGCCACTTCACCTCCATGCGAATTGACAAAAACCGTGTCCGTGGGCTCTCCCTGCATCTGGATCGACTGGTCCATGACTGTCAGGAGGTCTTCGGCACCGACCTGGACACGCAGAAAGTCCGGGACCTCGCCCGCCGTGCCGTCGGCGGCGGCACCGGGTCGTTCGTCGTCCGGATCACGGTCTTCGACCCGGCACTCGAGATCGGGCATCCGGGCGCCGCGGCGGAACCGCGCATCCTGGTGACCAGGCGACCGGCAGCCGCCCGCCCGCTGCCTGCGCTGCGACTCCGCTCGGTCCGATACTGCCGGGACATGCCGACCGTCAAACATGTGGGGCTCTTCAGCCCTTTTCGGCATCGCCGCGACGCGCAGCTGGGCGGATTCGACGACGTGGTCTTCACCGATACAGGCTCCTTCGTGTCCGAAGGTGCTACCTGGAACATCGGCTTCTTCGACGGTGACCGGGTGATCTGGCCCGACGCGGACTGCCTCGCCGGCGTGACCATGACATTGCTCAAACGGACTCATAAGCCGACCATCACCATACCTGTCCGACTGGCGGTGATTCGCGACATACACGCCGCTTTCGTCACCAACGCAGCCATCGGCGTGCGCGCGATCAGTGCCATCGACGACATCGTGACAGCCAGCGATCATCCCGTAATCCAACTCCTGCGCAAGGAGTACCTCGACATCCCCGGGGAACCGCTGTGACCGTGCGCGGAAGGCCGATTCGATACCCGGCCACCTACATGATTCACCTGTGTGAACCCTGTGCCCGCCAGTGAGTTCCCGGTGTTTTCGCACATCACGTTGAACCACCGATGTCGACCCCTCACCGAAGGCACCGTCCTGTTTCAGGCGATGCCAAGAAACGGCGGATACACTTTCCTGGATCCCACAACGAGGCCCGTACCGTGAACAGGAGTCGACCGAGAGGGCCTCGGGTAATCCGCTACCCTGGAGAGATCCGATGAAAAGACGTCCCCTGGCACTGGCCTCGTTGGGACTTAGCATGCTGCTTGTTCTACCGGCCTGCGGTTCCTCGTCGACGACAGCCAGCTCGTCCACCGCCCCGGGCGGGTCGACCGCGGCCGCGAACGGCGCCCAGACCCGCGATCAGATTCAGGAGTGCCTGGCGAAAGCCGGGGTCAGCGCGCCAACGCCACCGGCGAACGGCAATGGCACGCCCCCGACGGCCATGCCCTCAGCCGGAGCCGGGGGCAACCCGGCCGACAACGCGGAGGTGCAGGCGGCGCTCAAGGCATGCGGGATCACCATGCCGACCGGCACGCCACCGACCGGGGCGCCACCGAACGGCACCGGACCCGGTGGGACGCCACCGACCGGCACGCCCGGGAATGCATCACAGGCAGGCAACACCGCATGATCCACTAGGTAATTATCTCCTGGCCGAATGAAGCGCAATCCCACCACAAGGATTAACAATCCGTTAATCCACCCGGGGTTGCGCCACAGACTCCGCGGGAGTAATGACCTCGCCGGTGTGCTCGGATTCCACGACGCCGGCGAGGCCGTTCCCATCGGGCAAACTGCACACCAATCCGCCGTGAACGGCCCAGGCTCTCTCCCGTAACCTCCGGCGCCGCCCGATTTCCCGCCAGTTTTTAGAGACGCTCAGGTCGGGTGGGGGTTATTCTCGGTCGGCGCCGAGGATTCGCGCGACGGCAGCGTGCCGCGCAATGAGGAGTCAACCACGTTGTGTGCACGGGGACGGAGGCGGCTTGGGACGGGGGCGATGTCGTCTGTGTGCGGTCGTCCGGGTGGAGCCTACCTTCGCTGTCGACCCTACCCACGCGGGCACCCAATTTCTTTCACTCATAGCTGATTACTCATCGCCGATCGCGACAGTTGCGAGTAGGGGGTAGTGGCGGGTGGTCCGACGACTGAGGCACGGCGTCGTCGCGGGCACCGTCGGGTACGTCGGGTACGTCGGGTACGTGGAGGTACTTCTCGCAGCCGGGGAGGCCCGCCAGCGCCACATCGGCCTACTGCTCGCAAGCCTCGCGGGCCTGGTGTTGTTCACGGCATTGCAGGCCCGTACCCTGTTCGGCGGTGGCCCGTTCTGGCTTGGATGCACAGCCGGCGCAGCCGCGCTCACCATGGCCCTCGGGTGGGGTGGCCCCGCACTTGAGCTACCCGTCTTCGCCGCGTTCGCGCTCGGGGACGTCCCACGGCGGTGGGCCGGACCGGCCGCGGGCGTCTTGGCCGCCGGTACCGCAACCGCCGGCGCGCTGCACGGCTCCGCCGTTGCCGCCCTCGGCGTCGGGGAGCTCACGGTGCTTGTCGCGGTGGCGGCCCTCACGATCGCCTCGCTGGAGCGGCAGATCGCTGTGACCGACGTCGAACACAGCGCACTCGCGCACGCGGCCGCGGCGGTCGAACGCCAGCACCTGGCCCGCGACATCCACGACCTGCTCGGGCACAGCCTCACCGTGGTGACCCTGAAGAGTGAGCTGGCCAGTCGGCTGGCCGACAGCGACGTCCCGGCGCTGCGCCGGGAGCTGGCAGGCCTTACCGCGATCTGCCGTGACTCCCTGCGCGCCGTCCGCGACCTGGCTTCCCGTAGGTGGCACCTGCGGCTCGATGCCGAGATCGAACACGTCGGCAAGGTGCTGACCGACCTGGGGATCGGCTGGCAGGTCAGGGCCGTCCCGACGGAACTGGCCGACAGCCCCCGCGAGCTGCTGGCCTGGGCGTTCCGGGAGGGCGCGACGAACATGCTGCGCCACAGTCGACCCACCGTTCTCGATGTCGCGTTCCAGCGGGCCGACGGCGACATCACCATGACGATGACCAACGACGGCGCCGGTGCGCCCGGGTTGACCGACCTCGCCCCGGGCGCAGGCCTGGAGGGGCTGGCCGGCCGGCTTGCGGCAGCCGGCGGACGGGTGGACCGTCGGCGGCTGCCCGGTGGACGCTTCGAGCTCCAGGTGACCGTCCCGCTGGGCGCGGCCCGCACCAATCGGCCGGCCGCGGTCGGGCCTGAGCCGGGCAGCCAGCCGGTCGCGCCGGACAGCGGCGTCCGACCCGTCTCCCTACCCGGAGTGACCGGATGATCGACGTCGTACTGGCCGAAGATCATGATCTCATTCGCAGTGCGTTGGTGGCGCTGCTCTCGCTGGAGGACGACGTCCGGGTCGTCGCCGAGCTGTCCCGGGGGGACGAGATCGTCGCGGCGGTCGCCCGCCTTGAGCCGCACGTCGCCATCCTCGACGTCGACCTACCTGTCCTCGACGGCATCGCCGCCGCCGCCACGCTGCGGCGGGTGCATCCCCGAACGGGGGTACTCATCCTCACCAACCTCGGCCGCCCGGCGGTCCTGCGACGGGCGCTGGCAGCCGGAGCGCTCGGCTTCCTCCAGAAGACCGTGCAGGCCGACGAACTGATCTCAGCGGTCCGCCGGGTCAGCGTCGGCGAACGCGCCATCGACACCGACCTGGCCGCCCAGACGATCGCGGCGCCCGACTGCACGCTCACCCGCCGGGAGCTCGACGTCCTTGCGCACATCGCGCAGGGGTCGACGGTCAACGAGGTCGCCCGGACCCTGTTCCTATCCGCCGGCACGGTCCGCAACTACCTCTCAGCGGCGATCAGCAAGACCAACGCCCGCAACCGGTTGGACGCGGTCAACATCGCGCGGGCACGCGGCTGGATCTGACCACATCGGCGAACGCATGGGGCCCGGCCGCCACGCCGGCCGGGCGGCTGCCCAGGAGAAACTCGCCGACCGAGGACTCGGCCGTCCACTCGGTGCCGAAGGCCCGCGCCGCGAGCGCCGTGTCCCCGCTGCCCAGCCCGCATGGGGCCAGGCCCATGGCCGTGGCCACCAGATACATGGTCTGATAAAGAGCGCCGACCTGCTTCAACGTCGTGGCGTACGCGATGCCGCTGTACTTCCAGGCCATCCGGGCGAAACGTGCGGTGATCGTGACCAGCACCTGGGGTTCGACCGCGCCTGCGGTGGCCGCGACGGCACCGGCGAGCAGTGCCCGCCGATCGGCGTCGGCGGTGTCGAGCAGCCGTAGCCGGTGGCCGGCGGCATCGTAGTGGTACACGCCTGCTGCAAGTCCGTCACAACGCGCGACTGAAAGGTACAGCTCCAGCTCGCCCATGGAACCGCCCGCCGGGTAGGGGCGATCCACCGCGGTGTAGGCGACCCCCACCGTCGCCGGGGTCAGACCGCGGACCCGCGCGCTCCGGTAGAGCAGCTCGGCCAGCTCGGCCAGCGTGATGGGCTCCTGCGGGTAGGAACGGACCGAGCGGCGCCGCTCGAGCGCATCCGTGAGCGTGACATCACGCGCGAGCACATCCGGCCACAACGGCGACACCAAATCGATCAACCGCTCCACACCGTCACCGCCATCCCCGGCGGCCCCGGGTAGCTGGGACGGGGCAATCGGCAGTGGCGAGGGCTCAGGGCTGCTGGCGGCATGCCGGAAATAGGCGCCGATCGGCTGGTCGCTGTGGCCCGGGCGGCTGCGTGAGTGGAAAAGCAGATCGTGGAAGTCCCACAGGCCCAGCGGCGACTCCGGATCATCCTCGGCCGCCTGCTGACCGGTGGACTGGCTGGAATCGGACTGTCCGGCGGGGTCGGGTCCGGCGGACTCGAGCAGTCCGGCAGCAACGAGCAGATCCAGTACGAGCCGCGCCGATGACGGAGTGAGCCCGCCACCGTCGGTGGGTCCGGCCGTGGCGTGCACAGGGGCGACCGCTGTCTGCACCGCTGTATGCACGGTGCCGCCGGCGGCGCAGGCCGCGACCATCGCGGCGACACCCGGGCAGTGCAGCACCGCGCGGAACGCGGCCAGCGGGCTCTCGAGCACAAGCAGGCCCCGGCCGCCGCCCCCACCCCGCCCGCCGGCCGTGGTCACATCCGGCCGTCTGAGGTAGGCGAAGCGGGACAGGCGCACACAGTCCCGCAGCCCGACCGTGCCCACCGCGCCCGTGCCCACCGCGGTCGGGACGGCCGCGGCGAGCACCGCACCAGCGCTGACCGGAACAACGGTCACCAGCCGGCGGCCGGACGCTGCGGTGTCGACCACGGTCCGGCACAACAGGGAGTCAAGGACGGCGAGCACGCGGCGCAGGCGGGCGAGGTCACCGGCGGCGTCGGACCAGGCCTGCCCCGGCGCGACCAGGGGACCTGTGACCAGGGGACCTGTGACCAGGGGACCCGTGGCCAGGGGAGCTGAACCCGCCGCCACGGTGGCGACCAGCGTCGCGGGTAGGACCGGATCGGTGACCAGCATCCGCAGTGCGCCAGCCAGGCCGGGGCTGGGCCGACGGACCCGCACCGCCTTCGCCGACCCACCGATCACCAGGTCGGCGCCGTCGGCCACCACGTCGGCGTCAGCGCGTAGGGACAGGTACAGCCAACCAGCACAGCCGAGCACCGGGTCGATCATCCCGGTTACGCTCATCATTGGTCCTTCGTCCCCGGTCATATGAACATCGGAACCGGGTTGAGGTCGTGCTCCGGCGTGGGAGCGGCCAGCCAGCCGAGCCCGACCGGCACCTCGTAGAGCCGTCCCGGCGCGAATCTGGCCCAGAAGTGCCGCATACCCGGGACGATCACCTTGGCCACCGGGAGCCCGATATCCGGACGGGTCTGATCCAGGACGAGCATCTCCATACCACGTTCGGTCACCAGTCGTTCGACCAGGGCGAGGTCGTCGGCAAGATCGTCGTGAGCCAACGCGGGCCAGCGCCCCGGACCGGACGGCGTGGTCCGGGGATCGGGCCGCAGGTAGGTCGCCTCCGCCACGGTCGCGTTGCGCCACCACCATTCCTGCTCGGGGTCGTACGCGCCGTAGGTTCCGCTGCCGTCCGATCCGATGGGAAGCACCGCCGGCAGGAACTGGTTCATCTCGGTGAGCGCCCGCAGCAGCGCGATACGTGGGTCGAGGTGCGCACCGAAGGCGACGAGGATGTCCTCGGCCTGCTTGTCGGTGCGGCGCGACACAGCGCCCACCACGGGGATGCCGAAGTCCGAGGTGAGATCGAGCGCCCACACCTCACGGGCCAGCCCCGCGTAGAGCTCCCGGATCCGGTCGATCCACGGCTCGGCAAAGGCATCAAGGTCGATCGCGGGACGCTGGACGCGGTTGTACCACCACAATGCGACGGCGTCCCGTTCGACGAGCTCGAAAAAGCCCTGCAGAACGGCGTCCTCACGGCTCGTCCCAGCGGCGTTGCCGTTGGAGTCGGCGACGGCGTACACCCCGCCACCCCGCTGCGGATAGCCGTAATAGAGGTAGGACGTCGGCAGCCAGCGCTGTCCGCCACCATTGAGCGACCAGACTGGCGACCACTCGATCGGGGTGTCGGGGTCCAGCGGGTCGTACACGACGTTGAACGGTGACCGACCGACGTTCCACTCCGTGCGGCCCGCGTATTGGTCACCGCTGAACAGCAGGCAGGAGGCGGGGTCGATCGCGCCGTCCAGGCCGGCCAGGGTAGCGGTCACCCGGGCCTCGTCACCCTGGAAGACACCGGAATAGCGCTCGATGCCCTCGCCGAGCGCGCTCGCCTTCGCCTGGATGTCCGTCATGCCCTTGCCGCAGCTCTGGCTGCGCAGCCCATGGCGCAGCATGCGCAGGTCCCGCACCTCACGGGCCAGGTTGTGGCCGGCCGCGTAGCCGTGCAGCAGGCCGGGCGGCACGCCGTGTCCGACATCGAGGTGGAACAGTCCGGTGACGGCTCCGGTGACCGGACTGACCTGGTGGAGGAACGCGTCGACGAACTCCTCGGGCGGAGTGGCCCGGTGCCCGCCCTCGGCGGTGAACCGCTTCTTGCGGCCCGACACCGTCACCGGCTGATGTGCCCTAGCCGCCATCAGGCTCGGATCCCCACATGCGGGGCACTGGGGACGCCGCACGAGTTGATGACGTTCAGTAGCGAGCGAGAAGGTGTCCAGCGTGATGACCACCGGCTCGGCATCCGGCATGCCGGCGAGCCACTTCGCCGCCTCGAGCGCGATGATCTGCGCGCCCAGCGACGTGGTGACGGGCAACCGGGCCGCGGCGGTCGCGAACGGGGCATCCCGCCCGACCCGACGCTGCAGGTAGGTCAGGGCCTGCCGGTTCGCCGACAACCGCTGGGCCAGGCACTCCCAGCAGCCGGTCCGGCCCGGCTCCAGCAGCGGCCCGACCCACAGGACGGAACCGACCGGCCTGGCCAGCAGCCAGGGACGTCCCGACCGCAGCGCGGCGGCGTTGTGTTCGGCGAGAGCGGGATGCAGATAGTCGTCGGTGACCGCCACCATCAGACGGTTGATCCCGGAATCGGTACCGGTGCCGGTGCCGGGATCCGTCCCGGTGCCGGGATCGATGCCACAGGCGGCGAGCGCGGCCGCGACCGGCCGCGGGTCGACGTCGCCCAGGACCCGCAGATCGACGGCTCCCGCCGCAACGGCACCGGCGGCCTGGTCACCGTCGAGTCCGGCGAGGTTCCAGAACGCCGCGCCCGCGCCGTCGGCCGCACCTTCGCCCACCCGGGCGCGCCCGGAGCGCACGAGCCGGTCCAAGCCGAACAGCACCCGCTCCTGGGGGAACCGGCCGACCAGCTCGGTGCTGATCTGCTCGGCCGTGCGGGTGCCGTCCAGCAACGGCGCCACCGCCTCCGCGAGGGGCCCTGCTAGCACATCCACACCTCGTTCGGAGATGAGGTAGAGCCCCTCGCCCTCGACAACCTGCGGGAGGAGATGGCCGCGGAAAGCCAGCGCCCCGTCCCCCGGGACACCGGACGGCCCGGTGATAGTCGACTCGATGGTCATCGTGTGCTCCTCAACGGTCGGCGCACTGGCAACGGTCAGTGCGGCGGCAACGGTCAGTGCAGCAGCGTCAGCGGGGGGAGGGCAGGCTCGATGAGGTGCAGGGCCAGCAGCCCGATCGCGCTGGTACCGTCCACGGCCGACGGGATGAGCCGGTCGTCGACCACCCTGTCGCCGAACCAGGAGCCGGTCCGCGCGCGCCTGCGCACCAGGGCACGCAGCATCACCTCGGCGATCTCCCGGCCGGTCCCGCCGCCGTCGGCGGCATCCCCCAGCAGGGCCTCACCGGCGGTGGCAACCAACTCGCGGCAGGTCCGCCCGTCGGTGGCCGCCTGCGGCCGGGCGGGTGCCGCGTTGGCGTCAGTACCGTAGCCGTCGATGCCGGTACCGGTACCGGTACCGGTACCGGCATCGGCCTCGGCTCCCCCGCTGGCCGCGATCGCCAGCGCGCTCAACCGCCCGGACCGGGTGGCGAGGTCCGGACGGTGTGCCCGCACCGCGGCCGCCACCACCGCCGGGTCGTCCACCAGGCCGGGAGCGCTGCGGTGGACGTGGGCCAGGGCGACCGCGATGCTGTCGCGGCCCACCGGTAGGAGATCGAGCAGCCGGCTGCCGGCGGGCAACCGGGTGAGCCGGACACTGGTCCCACGCAGCGCGGTGAGTGCTCGGCTGGTCAGTTCCTCGGCCAGCGATACCCCGACGAGCGATCGCGTGGTACCCGGCGTCGCCGGGTCGCCGCCGGCCGGAACACCAGCACCGGCGGGGACGCTGCCGGTGACCTCGGGAAGGGCCAGCAGGTTGAGCAGCAACCCGGCGTCACCGAAGGGGACGTCGGCCAGGCTCCGGCCCGCCTGCGCGGCGGCGGCGAGGCCGGGCAGCAGCCCACGCGCCGCATCGACCAGGGACTCGTCGCCGAGCAGTTCCCCGCCGCGCGCGAGCGCGAACAGGGCCGCGCCGGGGCCGGTGAACCCGCCGAGCGCGATGGCGCCGCCCCACATCCTCGTGTCGCGGGCCAGGACCTGCAGCGCTTCGCCACCCGCCGCGATGTCCTCGAGCGCCTGGTGGGCGGCGACCCAGTACCGCGGCTCACCGGTCAGCACGAACAACTCGGCCAGAAACAGCGCCACGCCGCCGGCTCCGCTGAGCAGGTCCGGCGGAAGAATCTGAATCTGGTGCAGGTCGGGTACCGGGTACCAGGCGAGGCCGAGCCAGCCGGCCGGGTCGTCGGAGCCGCGATACCGGGCCGCCAGCAGGTCGTCGGCGATCCCGCAGGCGATGTCCAGGAGCTGGGTGCCGTCCATCGGCCCGGACCTGCGGCTCGGTACCGCCAACCGGCGCGGCGCCACCCCTGGCGGGCCGGCCTCGACACCGGCGGCGCGGTCGTCATCCGCACTGTCCGTGACGGCCATAGCCGTCTCGGTGCCGTACCGGGCCGCATCCATGCAGGCGGTGAGCACCGCGAGATGACCGTCGAGGTCGAAGGTGTCGACCGTGGTCACCCGATCGTGCAGCCGCTGCCAGGCCGTGCCCTCGAAGTGCCCGGGAATCTCCCGTCCCGCCGGGGTGAAGGCGGACGTCGACGCCGTCCGTGACTCGAACAGGGGAACGTCGAGTTCCCGGAAGGCGGCCAGTTCCTCCTCGGCGACCTCGGGCACGTCCGTACGCTCGGTGTTCTCGTGCAGCATCCGGAAGGCGTTGCGCAGGACGCCGCCCAGCACCGCCTCGCGGGCGGCGCCGTCGACGAGCGCGAGCGGGCCCAGCGAGGCACGCAGCAGGGTCTGGCAGTCGAAGGTGTTACGCCAGATGTAGCGGACCCGGGCGCCGTGGAACAGCCCGAGCGGACCGTCCGGGGCGAGCAGACCGTCACGGTTGGCCACCAGCGCGGCCTGCATGTCCCGATACCCGGCGATCACGTCGTCGAAGTGTTCCCACGGATCCGCCGTGACATCGCCATGCCACGGGCGGTAGCTGGGCAGCGGCAGGTTGCTACCGCCGAGGCTCGCGCCCGGTGCGTCGCCTGCGTGGGACAGACAGCCGAGATCAAGGGACCGCCCGTCCGGCCCGGACACCCACGGCTGCACCGCCATGGACGTGCGCACGATGCTGGACTCCAGCGCCTCGGCCAGCGTCCGCTGGCGGGCGTCCATGCTCGGCGGCGGGGCGGTACGCGGGTAGAGAACGCACTCGACGTCCACGAGCACCGGCTGGTCGCCCGCGGCGATGAGATTGTCCGCGAACAGGTCGCGCCCCTCCAGCAGTTGCATGAGCCGCATCAGCATGCCCAGCCGGCGGTAGTACCGGCTGAAGGCGTCGGGGCTGTCGCAGGGGCCGGCTGCGATGATCTCCTCCCAGCCGTGCTTGCCGCGCAGCAGGACGGTGTGGGTCGCCAGACCCAGTGGCAGCCCGGCCGCGTTGAGATAGGCGATCAGATCGGTGAGCGCCAGGGCTGTGGTGAGGTCCTTGGGCTTGTACACGACCGCGTGGCCGGCGGCGAAGTAGAGCAGCGCGACCGACCTGCCGCCCGCATGCCGGTCGCCGGCACCGCCGGTGAAACGGTCCAACGGGCCGGGATCGGCCCAGCCCCAGAGGTTACGTCGCAGGGTGGGCAGGTCCGCCCGCAGCCGCTCGAACATCTCCACGGTGACATCGCGCCACTGCTGGCAGGTCAGCCCGACCACGTAGGCGAGGCCAGGCAGCGCCTCCAGCCGGCCCAACCATCCCCGGCGACTGACATCGAGGTCGTCACGGTCGGCCCAGTCGAGCGGTCCGGACGTCGAGGCGGCCACCTGCAGCTCGAACCGCAGCGCCGCGTCGCAGACCTCCACCAGGCGGGTGACCAGGCTCCGGGTGACGGCCTGCCAACCCCGCTCGGTGACGGCGACGCCCGCCACGACCCCGTCGTCGCACGGCAGCAGCCGTTCGGCAGCCCGCTGGAACGCCACCAGCGGCGCGGCCTTCAGCCCGGTGGCGTCGTCCTGCGCGGCGGTGGCCGGCTGGGCGTGCAGGAACTCCACAAGTGCCCACGCCCAGCTGGGGAGCTGGTCGGGGGTTCGCAGCGCGACGGTACGCAGGCCGGCGCCAAGCCCCCGACCGGTTGCCGCCCGGTGTTCCAGCAGTGCCCGGGTGGCCGCGTCGTCGCCGCCGGCCACGCGCAGCCAGCGGTTCACCCGGTCCGAAAGCCGGCCGCGGCCGACGCCCGGCACACCGACGAACATCGTGGTGTCGGAACGCTCGTGGAACGGCGCGGCGGCGCAGATGATCTCACGCAGCCGTTCGTCACCGCCCGGCAACCCCAGCAGCGTGTCCCCGGAGCCGGGGAGACCCGCCCGCGGCGCGACCCCGGGGACCGACATCGCGGCTGGACCACCCAGGGCCGGGCCACCCAGGGCCGGGCCACCCAGGGCCGGGCCACCCAAGGTCGGGCCGCCCACGGTCGGGCCGCCTGCGGCTGGCGTGGGGACGGTGTCCATCACATCTCCTGTCCGGCGGCCAGGCGGCTGAACAGACCGTCCTGGCGGGCCAGCTCTGCAAAGGTGCCCGCGGCCGCGACCCGGCCGCTGTCGAGTACATAGATCCGATCCGCCTGACGGACCGTGCTCAGCCGATGTGCGATGACAATGCGTGTGCAGGAAAGCTCCGCCACCCGGCTGGTCACCTCGTGCTGGGTCTTGTTGTCCAGCGCGCTGGTGGCCTCATCGAAGATGAGAATCGCGGGCTTACGCAGGAGCGCGCGGGCGATGAACAGCCGCTGGATCTGCCCACCGGAAAAGCTCTGGTGGTCCTCCCCGACCCGGGTCGCCAGACCCAGCGGCAGGCGCCGCAGCTCGTCGGCGATACCGGCGGTCTGTGCGGCCTGCCAGACGTCGTCCTCGGTGACGCCCTGGGCCGAACCGACGATGTTGTCCAGCAGCGAACCGCGGATCAGGCGGCTGTGCTGGGTGACCACACCGATCTGGGCGCGAACCGCCCGCGGGTCGAGCCCGGCGAGATCCCGGCCGTCGTAACGGACGTGACCGGATGCGGGGGTCTCGAACCCGAGCAGCAGCCGGACGATTGTGGACTTGCCCGCTCCGGACGGCCCGACCACCGCGACCATCTCGCCCGGCTCCGCCCGCAGCGCGATCCGGTCCAGGGTGGCGCGGGAGTTTCCGGGATATGCGAAGGTCACGTCGTCCAGGTCGACCGTGCCTGCGAGCGCGCCGGGGTCGGCGGCATCGGGGTCGGACTCCGGCTCGGCGGCCAGGATCGGGGTGAGCCGGGTGAGGATCGGCGCCACCGCGAACGCGGGCCCCGCCACGCTGCCGAGCTGGCCCAACGCGATCGACACCTGGGCCACCGCCACGGCGGTGACGAGCAGGTGCTCGACGCTCACCGCCATGCCCAACGCGGTGGCGCCCGCGACGAGCGCGGTCAGCAGCAGTGGCTGCGCTCCGGCGACCAGCCCGGTCGCGACCGCCTGCAGGCGTTGCGTGGCCGCGTCCGCGCGCTTCTGCCGGGCGAACAACCGCGCCCACAACGCGAAGACGGCGGTCTCCCGACCCGCTGCCTGGATCTTGTCGATACCGAGCATCACCGGGTAAAGGAGCCCGTAGACCTCACCGTGCAGCCGGAACACCTCCGACTCGTGTCGCTGCTGACGGCGGGCGAGGACGACCAGCGCCACCGCCAGCACGGTCACGCCGGCGAAGACCAGCCCCGCCAGCCCCGGGTCTATAGCGATCACCACCACCATGCTCACCAGGGCGAAGACCGTGCCGAGCAGAGCGGTGACGGTGACATCCGACAGGCTGCGACGGATCTCGGCGATGCCGCCCGCCCGCGCGACCAGCTCACCGGTGGAGTACCGGGTGAAAAAGGGCGCGCCCAGGGACAGCAGGCGGTCCCACACGGCAGGCTCCAGAGCCGACTGCAGCCGGCTCTGCAGCCGCACGATGGCCGCGTTGCGTACGAGCAGCAACAGGCCGGAAGCGGCCACGACCGCGGCGAGCAGGCCCGCGAGCCAGCCCAACGCACCCGGGCCGCCATCGATGACCAGCCGTGGCAGCACCAGTCCGATCGCCAGTGGAACAGTCAGCGCGAGCAGGCCCGCGACGATCCCGGCGAGCAGCAGCACGCCGAGGTCCGGTCCGGAGCCGGCTAAGGCGAACCTGATCACGGCGGGTAGTGAGCGCGCGTGGGCCGGCAGCGGCCGATAGACCGCGAGCGCGGTTGGCGCAAGGGTGCGTGCGGTCGCCTCGGTGAGCGGGCGGCGCTCGCCGGTGGCCGGGTCGTGGATGCGGTAGCCGCGGCGCCGCGGCAGCAGTGCCACCGGATGCCCGTCCTCGGCCGTCCATCCGATCATGACAGTGGCGGTGCCGGCCAGCCGGGACGGGTCCAGGGTGACGGTGCGCCCGCGGATGCGGCTGGCCCGCAGCATGGCGCCGACGGGATCGGATGTTCCCCCGACGCGCGGTGACACGGCGGGCCCGGCCGGTGCGGCCAGCCCGGCGGGTACGACCAGCGGTACGCCGAGCGTTTCGGCCACCGCCCCGACCACCTCCGTGGCCTGCGCGACCGGATCCCCGGCTGGGACCGACGGGTCGGCCTGCGCCAGCACGGCGCCCAGCGCCGACCATGCTCCGGTGAGCACTCGCAGGTTGTCCGCGGCGCGCTCGCGCAGCCGCCGCCGCCACCTCGCGTCATCCCGGTCCGCCCGGCTGATCGCCAGCGCCAGGACGGTCCGGTGGAAGCCGCCGAGGGCGGCGACGGTGAGCGTGGCGAAGTTCTCGCCGGTCAACGGCGCCGGATCAAGCGCGTCCGGAACGCTCGGCCCGTCCAGA
>NZ_CAUVXG010000001.1:0-1212 GCF_963555885.1 Protofrankia sp. Cr2 | reverse complement strand
TATCCCGCACGTCCCCGGCCACGGCGCGGGTGATCCGCACCAGCCAGTCGCGCAGCTCCGGCTCGGTGATGCTGGGCGGGACGATCCACGTCCCGGTGAGGGAACGCCGGCGCAGCACCGTGGGCGGCACGGTGCGCGCGATCAGTGTCCATCCCGCGGGGACGTCACCGGGGGCCACACCGACCAGAATCTCGCCGGCGGACACCCGCAGCAACGGCCGCAGCTCGCCGGCGCCGGCCTCGGCATCGGAACCGCCCGGCCCGGCGTCACGCTGCAGGAACAGGTCGACCGCGCCCTGTTCGACCCGCCAGAAGCTGGTGTGGTCCCAGACGTCGACGGTGTGTGTCGACATTGACCACGCCTTGCCGCCGCCCGCGGACGCGGTCACCTCCGGGCGCACAGCGGTTGGATTCGATGTCATCTGAGCTCCTCGAGGAGGCGGCGGTACGGGCCGGCCGCGGCGGCCAGGTCGGTGTGGGCGCCGCGTTCCACCACCCGCCCCCGGTCGAGCACGACGATCTCGTCGGCATCCCGGATGGTGCTCAGCCGATGGGCGAGGATCAGACAGGTACATCCACGGCCGCGGATGTTCGCATCGACGTTGCGTTCGGTGATGGGGTCGAGCGCACTTGTAGCCTCATCCAGGATGATCACGGCGGGGTCCATGGCCAGCGCACGGGCGATCTCCAGGCGCTGGCGCTCCCCGCCGGAGAGGTTACGAGCCTCTTCCCGCACCCAGGCCACGTCGAGCCCACCACGCTGGGCCACCACGTCGGCGACACAGGCGTGCTCAAGTGCAAGGCGCAGCTCCGCATCGCTGACATGGCCGTCCCACAGCGTGAGGTTGTCCCGGACACTCCCGGAGAAGAGGTGCAACTGCTGATCCACATAGGCGATCGATGAGGTCAGCACCGCACGCGCGACGTCCTCACGGCGCATCCCGTCGTAGCGGACCTCGCCCGAGACCGGCCGCAGCACCCCGGCGACGAGCCGGGCCAACGTGGACTTCCCACCGCCGGACGCCCCGACCACAGCCACCCGCTGGCCTGCCGCGATACGCAGCGAGACACCGGCGAGCACGGGCGGGCGGTGCGGGTCGTAACCGAAGCTGACGTCGACCAGCTCGATGTGCCCGCGCAACCTCCCGGCGTCGACGGGCACCCGCTGCGCGGGCACCGCCGGGCGCTCCGCAACCGCAACCGCAACCGAGAC